>JANNPR010001094.1:0-5754 GCA_031400345.1 Planctomycetota bacterium
CAGGAAAACTCTCATCTTCGACGAGTCCGGCAACACAACAGCTCACCGTTACACCAGGTGTGGTGCCCAGTAGATCGAAGGTCGTCGCCTTGACTGCTTGTCGCAGACGATCGGCCATCACGGCCGCTTCCTTGGCATCAGCGTTTTCTATCAGAAATTCGAAAGACTGTCCGGTAGTGCGGGCTACCCAAACTGCCTTACCGGACGCACAGCATTCCTTTTCGACAATTGCGCCCAGAGTTGCCAGGATCACGTCCACGACGCGTATTCCGTTCGAAAGATTGTGAGACGCACATTGATCAACATCCAGCAGCACATAGCTAACCGGTCGCCGAATTTTCGACTCGTCACGTCGCCAATTCTCGAAGGCTCTTTCGCAGCCAATGCGATTCAAGAGTCCAGTATCTTCATCGGTGACCACGTGATCCTCGAGGGAACTTAAGCGCGACTCAGGTCGCAAAATCAGTGCCAAAGAATTCAGCATCCGGTCCTTGAGGAAACTGGCGGCACCTGCCAACTGACTGACCTCGCGAAACAACTGCGAACATGCTGCCGCCTGATCCAGCTCTAGGTACATGCTGTCCAAACGACCGTTGGCGTATTCGATTTCGCTTACTTGATGAGTAAACAGGATTTCCAGCTCACTACCCAGGTCTTGAAACTCGCCCATCGTGGACTTACGTAGCGAAAACTCCTGAATTGCATTTCCATGGATTTCAAGCCACTCGAGATTGGCGGTGCGGATTGCTTCCAACAGATCTGCGAACGATTCGCTATTGTCACCATTTATCCGTTTGGTGACGCGATCTTGAACTTCCATTAACTTGTGACGGTACGGATCGATCTGGTATCGAAATGCATGCGCCGCCGCTTCGATAAATGACCGGGGCGCAACGTTGTTACTTTGTAGTACCGCATCCCACTGTGTAGGCCACCTCGTCAGCGGAGGAGGTGGCGAAGGGACTGGGGAGACAGCGGCAGGAACGGCAGGAACGGCAGCAGGAACAGCAACCGGAACTACTTCTTCTAGGTTCTTTGCTGGAACTTCAACCACGGCTTGGGTCGTCAACTTGGAATTTACCGACTTTCGGACCTCCCATAACTCCATCGTCAGGGCCAACCCGAAGCCAAGTGCTAGATTTACGACCGCAATGAGGCAAATGAGCGTGACCAACTAAACGATCTCCGTCGGAAACTCTTACGAGTCAGCATGACACTCAATCGTAGGCTACGGCAGACGCCAACGAGGACGGAGTCACACTTCGATATACGACGGCATAGACTGACAGACCGATTGTGGGTGATCTTCCTAAAATCGCGGATGTGCGTGCCGGTTCAATTATGCCAATGGCCCGGGGGCATGACGACCGCAAAGTGGAATACCGATCGTCATCGTCTTCCTTCTCCTCGAAGCTCCCGAGATGGGCGAATGTCGGCAGGGTCGAAGAACATGGGCGCGGCGATCTAGTTACCTCCTTCACGCGCCGCGAAAGCCGGCAGGAGTCGGGACGTGGGACGCGCGCACGGTGGCGCTGTCCCATTAGTACGATAGACTAATAGTTATGACCATCCGCACTCATTCACTTTCAACGGCCTATTTGGCATGTGCTGTCGGGATTGCCCTGTCGGTACCGAGCCGCGTCAGCGCAGCGGATGAATCTGACCGAGGGATCCTCCTGGAGCGCCAGCAAATCGACGCCGATTTCGCCACGAAGCTCGAGCAACTAGCTGCGAAAAGCGATGAACTTGGTCTACCCGAACAAGCTCAACAAGTTCGGACGTGGCGGATTCCGCGAGATCCCCATCGCACCTATATATTTCCCCCAAGGGATTACACTCCTGCGGCAGCCGCCAATGAATCGGACTTGGTCACCAAATGGCGAGCTCGATTTCAATCTTGTCGCGAGGAACATGCTGAATCGCTATTTCAACTCGCAAAAGACAACGTATCCCGACATCCCGATATCGCCTTTCAGATGTTACACGAGGTCCTCTACGAGAATCCTAACCATGCGGAGGCCAGGCGGATCCTGGGTCACAAAAAAACGGCTCGCGGTTGGGATGTACCCTCCAAACGAATTAAGTCGATGGCAGCTACGATTCCCCATCCCCAGTTCGGATGGCGTCGCGGTGCGTATTGGCGCATTGATTCGGAGCACTTTCGAATCACGACCAACCATAGCGCCAAAGAGGGAATTGCGTTGGCTGAGCGTCTCGAGGAGTTCTACTCAGCCTGGCGTCAGCAGTTCTTCCGTTTTTGGAGTTCCGCAGCGTCACTATCGGCGCGCATTATGGGTCGCGATGAGCCGCTAGGGAGAAGCTTACAGCACCAAGTCGTACTATTTCGCAACCGGCAGGAGTATGTTGCGCAGCTCGGCCAAGGCGAACCTCAAATTGCCATGTCTCTAGGTTATTACCTCGACAAACGGCGGACAGCCTTTTTTTATGCTGGAGATGGTGCGGAAGTTACCACCTGGTTACACGAAGCGACGCATCAACTATTCCAAGAGTCAAACCCTTCCGCAGCCGATGTCGGAAGCGGCAGCGATTTCTGGATTGTGGAGGGAATCGCGCAATACATGGAATCGTTTCAGCAGCACGAAGGCTTCTTGACAGTCGGCGGCATCGATGCGGACCGTTTGCAGTTTGCTCGAGTACGAACTTTATCTGGCGACTTCACGATGCCGCTCGCGCAATTGGTCGTGATGGATCGCAAAACACTCCAAAAGGAACCCCGCATACGTACCATCTATTCTCATTCAGCGGGTCTAACCCATTTTTTAATGGACTATCAGTCGGGCATTTTTCGAGCAGCAACCACCGCCTACCTAGCCGGCGTTTATGCTGGGGCGGAATCCGCTAGTATCTTGACGAAAGAAACCGGCAAGACCTTCCAGCAACTCGATGTCGATTTCAAACAGTACCTAACCGTGACAGATGCCGACTTGGAGGCTCAAGCTACCTTGCCACTGCGTCGCAATTTGTGTCTTGGAAGGACGCACGTTACCGATCAGGGAATCGGGCATTTGCGAAGTTCCGTGTCGCTGGAATGGCTAGACCTTTCATTCCTGCCCGTGACCGACGGAGGCTTCGCATCTTTTCATGGCTCGACGAAACTTAAACAGCTGAGTCTCGAAAAAACTCTCGTCACAGACGAAACCCTGGCCGCATTGGCCCGATTTCGACAGCTGGAAGAGCTTGATTTGTCAGGTACGGCAGTGACCGACGCTGGACTGCACAATTTAAGTGGCCTCTCTCAGCTCAAAATTCTATGGCTCACCAATACCGGCGTGACCGATCAAGGATTGACACCATTGGAGGCGCTGAAACAACTTGAGCAACTCGATCTCGCAGGGACTGTAGTAACGATGGAAGGTCGCAAGCGACTGGAAAAGAAACTACCTAAGCTGAAGTTAGAGTGATCGGTTGGGTCGGTTGGATTCAACCGATCCGTCCGATCACCGTTTGACAATAGCAGCCGATTCGCCAAACTAGCGGAGGGTGTTTTTTAAAGCCTGCGGGGGGTACCGTCCGTGTTTTCTATCTTGGGACGCCGTGGCCGCCTATGTGATTCGCCCACTCGGCGAGAGTTGCTGTCAGTAGGAGGATTGTCACTTGTTGGGCTGACGCTCCCGGACATTTTGCAACAGCAATCCATCGCCAGCGAGTCACCAGAATCAGCCGTTCGTATTGGAACTGCAGATTCGGTGGTCATCGTCTATTTACAGGGATCGCCCAGCCATATCGACCTGTGGGACCCCAAGCCCGATGCACCGCTCGAAGTGCGTGGCGAGTTTAAACCCATAGCAACCCAGACCCCTGGTCTATTTCTGGGTGAGGTTTTGCCGAAGTTAGCGGCCCAGTCGCAAAATTACACTGTAGTGCGGTCCATCGGTGTCGATCCCAAGGGGCTACGCAATCATGGGGCTGCCATCTATATGCTGATGACCGGACACAGCCCCACCAATTTCTCTGCAACTGGGTTGGCTCAACCCCCGTCGCGTGATGACCTTCCATCGGTGAGTGCCAACGTCGCCAAGTACCGTCAGGCAACGCGAGGCGCCTTTAACAATATCGCCATTTGTGGACCGGTGTTGGAGGGGCGAGAAATCGGCGTGGGCCAATCGGCTGGTTTGCTAGGGGCAGCCTACGATCCCTACACGATGTATGACGATCCTACCAAGCCGCTCCGGCCTGCTGGGTTCACCTTGCCGGATCATTTGAGTTTGGATCGGCTAACAGCGCGAATGGATCTGAGGCGAACCATTGACGAACATTACCGAACGATCGGCAATCAAGCTGCTACGTTTGATCAGTTCTACGATACGGCGCTGTCGCTGATTCAATCTCCCCGTGCCGTGCGGGCCTTCCGATTAGAGGACGAACCTCAAGCGGTGCGCGAGCGTTACGGGTTGACGAAGTTTGGCCAAAGCTTGTTGCTGGCACGGCGGCTGATCGAAGCCGAGACACGCTTTGTGCAAGTCACCTGGCCCGCTCGCTCCGATGACGAACCCGCGCCCGGTCCAGACGGCTCGTGGGATACGCATCGCAATAATTTTCCAATGCTGCGAGATCACCGTTGCCCCGTGTTTGATCACGCGCTGTCGGGATTTATTGCTGATATGGCAGGCCGCGGGCTCTTACAGCGCACCTTGGTCATTGCCATCGGCGAATTCGGCCGCTCGCCCAAGATCGGGGCGTCAACGACTGACAACGTTGGTCCAGGAGGCCGCGACCATTGGCCCGAGTGCTATAGTTTCCTCATCGCCGGAGGCGGAGTTCAACCAGGCCGGATCTATGGACAGTCTGACCGGCACGGAGCCTGGCCAAAAGTTGATCCCGTCCATCCCTACGATGTCGTTGCCACTATCTATTCTGCACTGGGCATCGATCCCGATACCGAGTACCTGGACACGTTGAGACGCCCTCGTCGTTTAGTTCAGAACGGTCGACCCATTCGAGGGCTATTTTAGTTGTAGGGTGGGACAAGCGGGCGCCGGCCCACCAATTGGCTTGTGATCGGACGGATCAGTCGGATACGACCGCCGTCCGATAAATCGAATTGTATTAGCGATCAATGAGTACGCCAATGCAGACTCGCAGAGCGAGCAACCTGAAGGAATTGCAGGCGCTTGCTGGCGATTGGAATTGCCTGGCTGGCGGCGTACCCTTTCGATCCTTTGCGTGGTTAAGCACCTGGTGGCGGCACTATCAACCCGCCATGGTTGCCGCCGGTCGACAGGTCGAACTATATACGCTGAGCGTGATGGACGGTGAAAAGCTCATTGGCTTGGCGCCGTGGTACATTGACCGATCACGCCGGGCCGGGCACGTAGTCCGCTTTCTTGGATCCGGCGACGTCTGCAGCGATTACATCAACCTGCTGTGTCTCCCGGGGCGGCAAACGGATGTCGCCCAGGCTCTGGCCGACTGGCTTACACAATCCAGCCGCGACACAGGCAATACCGAGGATCGCTGGGATATTCTTGAACTGGCCAACGTGGACGCTTCGGAGCCAATGCTAGGATTGCTCGGCGATCGACTACGCGAGCGCGGAGCTGCCGTCCATACCAGCCTGGCGGAAAACACCTGGCGAATTGACTTGCCCGCTCGCGCCGACGTGTATCTGGAATTGCTCTCCAAGTCTCATCGCAAACAACTGAGGCAAATCAAGCGGCGATTCTTTGACACCGGACAGGCGGTGCTGCGAACCGTTCAGCAGCCAAGTGATATTGACAGAGGTTGGGAGATTCT
>JANNPR010001175.1:0-3638 GCA_031400345.1 Planctomycetota bacterium
ACGTAAATTGAAAACGCTGCCCACCGAACGTGAACTGCCAGCTAAGCGAGCCGTATCAACGTTTGCGGGCGAACCGCGCTCGAAAGCGTCTCAACTACTTACCGAGATTCCTCCCGAGAGCGCGTTACCAGCATCGAACGCTACTATGGAATCGCCCTCGGATACCGAATTTCCGGCATTGGATCCAGCGGATGCGGTTGCGGCGCCCGTCGCCGAGCCAGCTCCACCTGCTTTACGGCGTCCAGCCGGTCAGCCCTGGCTTCGATTGAACATGGGTGGACATACCGCTCCGATTCGGGCGCTTGTTTTTAGCCAGGACGGCTCACGACTTTGTTCCGCAGGCGAGGACAAGACAGTCGAGATCTGGTCGCAGCCGGCAATACTCGAGCAGCCAAGGTGGGTTCATGAGCGAACCATCCGCTGGCAAGTTCATCGCGGACCGCGGGGTCGAATTTACGCCTTAGCGGAAGGGCATGGCTTACTGGCAATTGCTGGGCACGGAGCTATGAACAGCTTGGGCGAAATTTGGTTGGTGGACCCTGCGACGGGGCAACTCAACCGGCCGTTGCTGGAACTGAACGAAGGTCATCGGCAACCCGTTATTGGATTGTCATTCTCACCTGACAAACAGCGCACGGCACTGGCATCGATCGACATGGATGGGCAGATTATGGTCTGGCAACCGGACGCTCAAACGGGTGTTTGGAAAGGTTCCACGATTTGTCAGCCGGACGGTGGGACATACGGCGTCGACATCGCCAAACAATTACAACGTTGGCGGAGGATCGCTCCTATTTTGTGGCTCGACCAGAGGACCGTTGTAGCGCCCGTGTTCGTAGGGCACGAAGCCGATCCAACGCGCCCGGACCCGCAGGCGAAATGGCAGCTCGAACGTTTCGACGTCGACACCGGAGCGCGCACGCGGATACCAGGTAAACTTCGTCATGCCGACATGATCACGGCCATGGCAGCAAGTCGCGACGGTCGACAGATCGCATCCGCAGATGTACACCGTCAGTTGTTTGTTTGGAATCTCACTGAATCGGGAGGCGTTTCCCAAGTTAGTACGACATCGGTAGCGATCTCTCTGGCCTTCGAAGCGACTGGGCAGAAGCTGCTCGTCGGCACCAGCAAGTCCGAGACCGGAGCGGGTCAAGCGTCGGTCCAATTGTGGAATCTGCGGGATCCCAACCGGCCAGTGAAGACGGCGGAAGTGCCCGCCGCCTATGACGTGTACGCCTGCCAATTTCATCCGCATGGTCGCACGTTGGCGTACACTCAGGGAAATGCTGTGATCGTGCGAAGTTCTGTTTCCATCCAGGATCGCCCAACGCAATTGTCGGCGCCGATCGGATCGGTCTTGAATGTGGCGTTTTCGCAAAAGCCGCCACTTTACAACATCGGCTTCAGTACACGCAAAACGGCTGATCGTTCCTTGGAACAGTCGTTTGATACCTATGCAACCCAGTTACAGGGCGTCCCTCCTCAAGATAAAAAGTCTTGGCTATTCGGCGATACTTGGCGAGCAAACTGGACCATTCAAACAGCGCGCAATGCCGCTGGTCAGCAGGAATACTGGCTAAATCAAGCGGGTGCTCGCAGAAGTCGACTTCCACTGACTCCCCAGTTTCATGGGAGCCCAACCGCCGAGTGCTGGCTGCCGGACCGTACGGGTAAGCCTTGGGCCCTAGCCGTAGCGACATCGTTAACGAACAACATCTATGTATTTCGGCTAGCCCAATCTGGCGATGCGCCCATTGTGCGTCAGTTCCGCGGACATGAGGGAGCGATCAATTCGATCAGTGTTTCGCTCGATCAACGTTACTTGGTTTCTGGAGCCAACGACGCCACAGTTCGCGTTTGGAAGTTGTCCAACTCAGACAAAGATGGAGTCCTTTTGAATCGTTGGGGGGCGGTTTTCGAGGTCCAAGGCGACGAACTGAAGGTTAGCACGATTCGCGAAGATGGCCCGCTGTTTTTTCGAGGTCTGCGCACTGGCGATACGGTCGCAAGAATCTCCTGGCACGATGGACGCGAAAGGCAGACAGCGGAAACCCCAAACCAGATTCTGAAAGTGTTAAACGACGAAGATTGGTCGATACCCATTGCGCTGTTTGCCAAGCGAGCTCGATTGGACCTCGAGGGTTTTGCCTTGCTTCCCGCCTGGCAACCGGTGGTCAGCTTTTTCGTAGCGGACAACCGAGAATGGGCGTATTGGACTCCCGCTGGCTACTACGACGCATCCTTCGACGGTCATAAGTTATTTGGTTGGCAGTTCAACCAAGGTTTAAACGCGTTACCGGACTTTTTTGCCGCGGCTCAATTACGTCAGGAATTCGAACGTCCCGCGGTGATGCAGCGATTACTCGAAACGGGAAGTTTGGAAGAAGCGTTTCGCCTTGCCGGTCGAGCACCGCCCGTCGAAATGCATCGCATGCTGGTGGACGCATATCGCCAAAAGCCGCAAATTGAAATTACGTCGCCGCAGGCGAATGCCGATGTGACAAGTTCGGTGACGGTCCGCGCCGCCATCTCCTTGCGGAATGGCCTGCGACTAGCTCGCGCCAAGGCATATGCCAACGGGGTGGTTGCCTCGGAGCCGCGAATCGTTGAAACCCGAACCGTGCCGGGTGGGCAGCAGTTCGTCTACGAGTGGAAGGCAACCTTGCCGAGCGATAGGCGGATCAGAATCGATGTGATTGCGGCCACCGATACCGAAGTCGCCGAGCATGCTCAGGTGCTCGTGAACCATACGCCGGCCGCCGGTCAGCGTCGGCATCGAATGCTGTTTGTCGGAGCAGGCGTCAATCAGTACCTCGACCCGCAGATTCCTCAATTGGACTTTGCCACGAAAAACGTGGAGACCGTTCTACGTTCGCTCGAGTCACACTCGGGATCCCTCTATCGAACGGAAAGTGTGCAATTGCTGGATGCGAACGCATCCAGCACTTTGTGGCGAGTTGCAACTCAGGAATATGCTGACCGCTTGCGAGAACAAGTGTCCGCAGATGACTTGTTAATCGTTTTCCTGTCGGGACACGGTATGCGCGATGAAATGGACGACAAGTACTATTTTGTGGGGTCGAATGCTCGTTTTCGAGACGTTAAGTCCGGGCGGTTTCAAGACTGTCTGTCCTTCGCCGACTTCAACATATTCGCCAGTCTACCTTGTCGCAAATTAGTTATTTTGGACACTTGCCACAGTGGAAGCGTGCAGCCTCTGCGCCAACAGGAATTGAAAGCGGCCGTCCGCGCATTACAAGATGATGTAGTACTCACATTAACCGCATCTGAGGGAAGTCAGGAAGCAGCTGAGGACAGGGACCGAGGATTGGGCCGTTTCACGGCACGACTTGTCGAAGCGATCCAGGGTAATGCAGACCAACCAGCTCAAGGAGGAAATGGGGATGGTCTAGTGAGCCTCGTCGAAGCCGCAAACTATGTTAAGCGGACGGTCGCGGATGACGCATCAGGATCGGCGATTCGCCAGTTTCCCACCGCCAGTCCTGCAGATCTGTTGGAATTCGTCGAGCTTCCGTTGACAAGCCATAAGTGACAGTAGTTGTAGTAGGCACACTCCGTGTGGGCTCTCGAAAACTTGCTATTGACACGACGTTTGGCCGTTGGGTTTTTGTGCG
>JANNPR010001138.1:0-2295 GCA_031400345.1 Planctomycetota bacterium
AGTTTGCGGCGATTCGTAGGGATTGGCGTCGGTTGACATGGCCTCTGCCTCCTATCCCACGGCGAAACCCGTCCGTTGGCGCAACTCGGCGGGGTGGAATCCGAGCACAATGTCCTCCCGAGGTACGCCCGCCGCGATCAGTTCATCGGCCACGGGCCGGGAGGTGCCGTCGTATTGAATCCAGACCTTTCCGTTACGAATGTCGAGATGAACTACCGATCCATGCACGCGACGAACTCCATCCCAGCCGATATGGACGACTTCATAATGATCGCGAGTCGGGTCGACGATGACCTCGGCGTCGATCTGGCCATTGGCCGGTGTATAGCTGCCATATTCCTCGACGATGTCTCGCACGATCTTGCGATAGCGCTCTAACGTGTCCATAGCACGACCCTTTCCTGAATCTCATCGAATACCAGCAAGGAAATGTTGAGGCGATCAATAATCAGCCGTCCCAACGGCTCTCCCAAGAGTCCTTCGTGAATACGCCGAGGAACCGCCAAATATAGCTGCCGATCGGCATCGGTCTCCGCTAACACGGTCCGATAAACCTCGAATTGTCCGACAGCTTCTTCCAAGTCTCGAATTGCCGAGGGACTTAAGAAACTTTGAACTTCGACCGCGATTCGCACACCTTCTTTTTCGGCGGCGACCGTCATTCGCTCTGCGCCGATATCCACGAACAGATCTTTACCGCCATAACTAATCGTGAGCGGATCGTGCGTTACAGTCCAGCCGTCTGAGATCAAGGCTCGGACGACTGCGTCGTGATAGTGATTCTTAGCTGGCACTTCGATAAACCCTGAAAATGAGTCGATTGCAAGTGTCTTCCATCACGCACAATCGCGCATCAGATTTTGTACGGTCGCTACCTAAAACACGTCGGGCTTACTCGGGCGCGCCGGGACTCGCCGACCTGAACCCTGAACCCCCACCCCTGAACCCTACCTCCTCTCCAGCATCTCGGCAATGTGCAGCACTTCGACGGTTTTGCCTTCGCGGTGCAAGCGTCCGCCAATGTTCATCAGACAGCCGGCGTCGGTCGAGACGAGGGCGTCGGCGCCGCTGCGCAGAATGCAAGCCATCTTGTCGTCGACCATCGCGCCCGACACTTGCGGATATCGCACGGCGAACGATCCGCCGAAGCCGCAGCATTGATCTTGCCGCAGCAGGGGAACGTACGTTGCGCCCGAGATGTTCGCGACGAGCCGTTCGACTTCGTTCGTTTGATTGAGCATTCGCAAGTGGCAGGCAAAGTGATGCGCGATCTTGCCCTCGAAGCGAGCCCCCACGTCGGTCACGCCCAGGCGGTTCACGAGAAAGTCGCTGAACTCGTAAGTTCGCCCCGCCAAGTCGAGCGCCCGAGCGTGCCAGTCGGGCTCTCCTTCGAGCAAATGCGGATACTCGACTTTGATCATCGCGGCGCACGAGCCCGACGGAGCGACGACGGGCAAGTCTCCGTCGAACACGCCAATGGTGTGTTTGGCCTGTTCTCGGGCCAGGGCCGCATAGCCGCTGTTGTACATGGGCTGGCCGCAGCAGGTCTGGGCCTGACGAAACTCCACCTCGTGCCCCAGTCGGCGGAGCAACGTTACCACTGCTTTACCGGCTGCTGGGCGCATCACGTCGCCCAGGCAGGTGATCATGAGGGAAATCTTCATTTAGAAAATTGTAACGCAATCGAGTCGGCCTGCACGCGGCTCAGAACAATTCGATCATCTGCTGGCCGCCATGTTCCGGGTTTCCGATCAGTCGCTGTCCTCGCAGATCGACTACGAAGTCGAGATTCTCCAGCGGCATTTGTCCAATCACCACGGGGCAATCGTCGGGCACCTCGCACACGTCGAGCCGGCAATCGCGTCCTTGAATCGTTAACTGCACGGTCGAGTATAACCCAAACTCCCTGGTTCCGGCCGAAGTACGCGCACGGTGGCTTCGGAGTCGCTTAAGGCCCAAATTGGAAACGAGTCGCTCGGGCAATGAGAGCATGGTTGCTCCGGTAACGACAAGCGCGTCGGAAACTTCGATGGTTCGCACCTGATCGGCCGTACGCTGACCCTTGGCGGCCTCGTAGAGGTCTTCGAGATTCTCGATTTTCGCAGATACCACGACCTTGCCCATTTGTGCCGTCTCCATGAAAGCGTTCCCCCTAATTTCGTTATCCAATATCCGGGTTGCAGAAAAAGTGGAAAAATGGAGATAACGAGGACACCTAGCATGACACCCCACTGAAAAATTTGTTGGCTGAAAGGGCGTTTGTAGAGCAAAAATAGAATAAAAGGAAGTGGGACA
>JANNPR010001177.1:0-4509 GCA_031400345.1 Planctomycetota bacterium
GGCCGCGGGAAGCTCGCGGGCGAGATCGTCGTCCTCGGCGCCCATTACGACCATCTCGGCCACGGGGTGAAGACGTATCGCCACGGCAAGCGAGTGAACCACCGCCCGGAGCTGGCATGCCATCGATCAATCACCACTGCCACGCAAGCGCTAGAAATAAGAACCATCACGCCTGTGGCGTAGGCCCCGCCTTGAGCCTCAACATCGGCGCGGAAAAGAACGGTCACAATCAGACTGATTATCGTGAACACGCCTACCAGCGGTCCGATTGCGCCTGCCCATTCGGGCGCCATTCCGTAACGCGGCAGATATCGAGGGACCAGGTTGAGCAATCCCGACATGGCGCTGGCACCTGCAAACCAGAGAATCAAAACCGTGCTCACGTCGTACAGAGTGCCAAAATTATCACCAAAAAACGGCAGAATCGTGCTTTGACTTTCACCATGTGCAATGTATGCCAATGCTCGATCCTCTGCTCGACCACCATGTCCTAATTCATGAGGTTCAATCAACGTGCTGGTGACCATTGCGGATCCGAGAAGGAAAACTGACATGATCAGCGCGGCCCAAACCAACAGCTTGCGCGTGTTGCGAATCCGACCCAATGGAAGTTCGGGCGTGTCCGTTGGGTCACCGGCCACCAACGGCATCACCGCCACTCCAGTTTCAAAGCCACTCAGCCCCAAAGCCAGCTTGGGAAAAAATAGGACGCATACGGCAATCATGGACCAGGGTCCGTGACCGGTGAGTGGTGCATCGTGCAAATGCCAATCGCCGGCGACGACTCGGGCCCACCAGGATCCTACCTTGTCTGGATGAGTGGCCAGATGCCATAAGCCACCACCGACGACGATCGTGTTGAGAATGAGATATACCGCCACAATAACTACGGCAATTCCGATGACTTCGCGGAAACCTCGGATAAATGCACCGCCAAGCAGCACCAACAAGATCATGGTTACGATCAGCTGACTTTGAAGCTCATCCGGAGAGCTCTGCCAAAACGGGTTATGAATTAGGTGGGCGGCGGCGTCAGCCGCCGACAGAGTCTTGGTGATTACATAGTCGGTTGCCGCGAAACCCAGTAGTACTAAAACCAAAAACTTGCCCCTCCAGCCACTGACCAATCGTTCGAGCATGGAGATCGAACCCTGCCCCCGAAACGACTTTTCAGCAACGTGGCAGTAGATGGGCAGAGCGCCGAATAAGGTGACTAAAACAAGAATCACGGTCGCAATCGGAGCGAGGATGCCGGTTGCTTTGAAAGCGATCGAAGGCTGATATCCCAGAGTACTGAAATAATCGACCCCGGTCAGGCACATCACCCACAGCCAAAAGCTCGTATGAGCGGGGTGATCGTGTGATTCAATAATGGCCGTAGCGGTCTTGTCGCGCATCGAGCTAAACTAGCCAGTGCTGCCATGAACCGCAAGCGGCGAGACCGACTAGAATGGCCTGGCGGAAAGGAGTTCGAATGGCTGGAAAGTTGAAACATATTAACAGCAATTCCGCGACTTGGCGAGCCGCCGTTCGACGCAAGTTATCTCAGTGGTTCATCCGATTCGCGCGAGATTTGCCATGGCGTAAAACGCGAGATTGGTACCCTGTCTGGATTAGCGAAATCATGCTTCAGCAGACACAGGTTGCAACTGTCATTCCCTACTTCCATCGATTCGTGTCTCGTTTTCCGACGGTACATAGTCTCGCGTCGGCAGACGAACAGGACGTGCTGCGACTATGGGAAGGGCTCGGATACTATCGCCGAGCTCGACAGTTGCACGCGGCCGCCAGAGTGATCGTTGCTAACCATCGTGGTCAATTCCCTAATGACTCACGATTGGCTCAGTCGCTCCCCGGTATCGGTCGCTATACAGCCGGCGCCGTGTTATCCATCGCTTACGACCAACGAGAACCCATTCTGGAAGCGAATACGGTGCGCGTCTTAGGTCGACTCTTAGCGTTTCCCGGGGATCCGCATTCGAAGGCCGGGCAAGCGACTCTGTGGTCGTTCGCCGAAGACCTTTTGCCTGCGAAAAACGTGGGCCAGTGCAACCAAGCTCTCATGGAGTTAGGGAGCCAGATCTGTACGCCGAGAAATCCGGCCTGTCCGAAATGCCCCGTAGCGATGCTCTGCCCCACTAAGAAATACGGCCTGCAAGAATCCATTCCAGCCCCCAAAATGAAAAAAAAGTTCGTCGAGGTATCGCATGCCATCGTAGTCGTTAAGCGTGGCCAGCGAGTTTTAGTGCGACAATGCGGCGATTCAGAACGATGGTCAGGACTATGGGACTTTCCCCGTTTTGAACTAGACACGTCGCAATTGGACATCCAATCACAGCTGCATCGCCGAGTGCAAAGCCTGACAGGGATAAGGATCGAGCGAAGCGAACACCTCGAGACTTTGCGCCACGGCGTCACCCGGTACCGAATCACGCTTGAGTGTTTTCTCGCAAACCCCTCTCGCGGTCGATTGAAAACGGGAGCACGTTGGATCTCGATTGAGGATCTCGCCGATTACCCGTTGAATACCACCGGCAGAAAAATTGCCGTACTCGTAAGAGACCTAGTCGACGGCAGAGGTTAGCCTGACTTCCATTTACTTTATTCTTTTGCCAATCTCCGCAACCAAGTTTTCCTCGTCAGGAAATTCGCCCGTCGCAAGCTTGGAATAGAGCATTTCACCGTCGGCAGTTAGTTCAAAACAACCGCCGCGAGACGGCTCAAGTTCGAAGGCAGTAATTTTTTGCTTGTATGTCGATACGACCTTGGCAGTCAAACTGACGGCCTGGGGCTCGTAATTTCACGCAGCGCAATAGCGCAGATGGAGTTTCATTTATCTTCTCCTACTTCTTCCCGGCCTTATTTGTGGCCTTCTTTTTAGTCGTTGTTGGTTTAGTCGTCGCAACTTTGGCCACGGGCTTGCTAGCTGATTTACCCCCGGCCTTGAATGCCTTTGACCAATTTGCCGAGTATTTAATGGTGGTTCCGGAATGCAAGACAGTCATCAATTTTGCTCCTTACGCCTAATGATCGACCGGTCGATACTAATTCTGAATCTAGGCATGTTAGCAAAATTTTGCAGATACGCTCGCGTAATTGTCAATCAGGGTTATCTCGGTAATATTTCTTCGTTGGCTCCTTGAGGGCCATGCTTGCATTTTTAGGGTCTGAAGATACTAGTCGATAGGATGAACAAACTTTGCTAAGTTTCCGCCCCTGCGTCCAGTAGTATGGCAGCCAACGAATAGCAACTTGTGGATGTGTACGATGCGCTCAGTTTTGATTCCGTTAGTCGTAATATGCACGCTGGCACTGAGTACAACGGCGATGCCGTGCCCGTTGTGTGACCCTGTCGGACGGACGATTTCGGAAGACATGCGTGACGCTTGCGGTGTTTTAGTAGTCACTCCCACAGTGAAGCGAAATGTGACAGGCGCGGAAACCGTAAGCTCAACACGTGATGCAGGATCTCGCGCCAAGTTTGTGGAAATAGTGCGTCGCTTCAAAGTAAACAAGGATTTAGCATTCGACGACCAGCTGAAGCTCTCCAGAGATGGCCTTCGCGAAGGACAGCTGTACCTCTTAGTCGGCTTTGGCTCGCCCAACGTCCAATGGGCGACACCGAAGGAAACGTCGGAGGAGGGGATCGCCTATCTGGAAAAACTGCTTCGCGCTCCGGATCTGGGTGCGGACCGTCTGGCGTTCTTTTTGACCTATCTCGATTCAAACGAGAAACTCATTGCAGACGACGCGTACAACGAATTCGCCATCGCCCCCTACCCCGACGTCAAAGCGCTAGGGAAGGATATTGATTCCAAAGACTTGCTCGGTCGACTTCAGCGACCCAATTTGTCATCTCGATTACGCAGGCTTTACTACATGTTGCTAAGTGTCAGTGGATGCCCCCTGGATGCCCCGTATGTCCGAGAGCGATTAGAGCTACGTGAACCAAACACGATGCAATCGCTTGATGCTGCTGTGGCCTGCTATCTATCGCTGACAGGCAAAAATGGGCTGGACTTTGTCAATCGACACTTCCTAAACGAACCTCGTCCATCCGAAGTTTTTGCAGTGGTCAAGGCATTGCGGTTCCATGGTGAAGAGGAAACCGTCATCTCGCGCGCAGAACTGGCGTCGTCGCTCCGTATGTTGCTCAAGCACGCCACCTGCGCCGATCAAGTTATTGCCGATTTGGCTCGATGGCAAGATTGGGACGCGATGCCGCAACTCATCGGCCTGCTGGACGAAAGTAGTAACGACAAGGCAGCACTCCGCGCGGCGATTATCCAGTACCTGTTGGTTTGTCCAAAACCAGAGGCCAAAAAGCGACTGGCAGAATTGCGGCGTGAAAGCGGCCCAGAGGTCGATCGCGCACAAATTCGCTTGTTTCCGTTTCCGCCGGTGCCTGAGGAATAGTCGGCAGTGGGCAGTCGGCAGTTAAAGACGGAAACCGTCGCTCACTGCCGCGCCATGAAGTCTTTGCAGTCTATAGCTGTCGTGACTGACGGG
>JANNPR010001184.1:0-9373 GCA_031400345.1 Planctomycetota bacterium
GTCATTTTTGGCGTTTACATTCTTTTTTTTTTTTCTAACAAAAAACTGTTCGTAAAAAAATATCCATTTTTTTCTGCCGTGGCTTGCCCCCGAAAAGGTCTTGCTGGCCATCCATGTCAACTCCGGCGGCGGCCAGTGGCACACTTTCGGGCCGATCAATGTGCCAGGCACCTTTTCATAAGTAGACATCGGAAAATAAACGTCAAGAAATAAAAAGCCCCCGGCGCGCAGTCCCAGGGGTAATATTTCGGGCGGACGGGTGACTTCTAAATCAGCCTTCCGCGAGCGGCGCTTTCTTTTCGGTGATCACGGGCAACTGCTTAGCCATCTCCGCATTCAATTCCGTAAATTCTTTCCACTCTTCGGGCAAGTTATCCTCATGGAAGATTGCTTCGACGGGGCACTCCGGAACGCAGGCCTCGCAGTCGATGCATTCATCCGGATGGATGTACAACATCTGCTCGCCTTCGTAAAAACACTCTACCGGACATACCACAACGCAGTCGGTGTATTTGCAGCCAAAACACGGCTGAGCAACAACGTGAGTCATAATCACTTAACTCCTTGAATCGTCTGGACCAAGCCTCGGCGCTGGCAACGTCAAGTATCTAATCGATTTCGGCAGTTGAACCTGAGTTCGCCACAAAAAAGCTGCTAAGTTCCTCGCCATTTCGTCGCACTGACGTAAAGCTGCTTATCACTCGTGCCAGCGTGCCGAAAGACGACGAACCGCAGAATCGTCAACATTTTAAGGAACAAATGAGAACGATGCTAGTGGTCCGCTATTGCCTGAATCCGGTGATCAAGCCACTAGGATGAAATCAATTCTGAGTAGCGACCGAAGATCATCCTGCCGGCGCTGGTCTGCAATACGCTCGTGACGGCAATCCGTACATTTTTCCCGATATAGTCACGCCCCTGTTCGACGACGATCATGGTACCGTCGTCGAGGTATCCAACTCCCTGGCCTGGTTCTTCTCCGGACTTGACGATCCGTACTTCGAGGCCTTCGCCCGGCAAGTAGACCGGTTTCAGAGCATTGGCGATGTCGTTCAGGTTAATTACGACTACGTTATGCAAACGCGCCACTTTATTGAGATTATAGTCGCCGGTGACGACCTTTCCTCCAAGGTGCTTCGCTAATAGCACTAACTTCATGTCCACCGTTTGGCCTTGAAATTCAGGGAGCTCGCGATCGTAGATTTTGAAATCCACACTCTCGGAGCTGCGCAACTTATTGAGCATATCCAGCCCACGACGCCCGCGAGACCTTCGCAGTTTGTCTGCACTGTCCGCAACCGCCTGGAGCTCGGTCAACACAAACCTGGGCATGATGAGTTGGCTGTCGAGAATGTTGGTTTCTGCCAGGTCGGCGATGCGTCCATCGATGACAATGCTCGTATCAAGCACGAAAGGTTTGAGTCCTTTTACTTCCTTCGAGAACTCCACGTACGGGATAATGAATCGAAAATCGTCTCGTGTTTGCAACAGCAGGCTGATACAGCCGTAACACAAAACGACGCCCACGATCAACATAATGGAACCGCGCCACTTACTGGCTTCTAAATTGGGGCCCATCATCAGAGGGTCTAGCGTGACACCCACGATATACGTAAGAAACAAACCAACGAAAATCCCAAAGTATACACAGCTGACAATTTCGATTCGTTTGCGAGGCCAGACTACGTCTGCGGCAATCACTCCGACCGCACCCAGCAATAGGGCAGAAAACACGAGAAACGGCTGTTGAAAGCGTGTCGCTTCGAAGGTTTTGGAGCTGATAACCGTGAAGCCCACGCCCGCCATGGCCAGCAAGAACGCAGCACGCAGGAGCCACAAAGCCATATCACACCAATCCGAAAAGCACGTTAAGGGGAGGGCCGTCAACCACGTCAGCCGGTGCGCGTGGAAGTCTGGCTAGGCATTAGGCGGGCAAGCGCATCTCAAGCAGACTTCAATGGAATTGCGAGCCGACGAACGAGCGCGACCATCCTACCGAGCGCGACCATCCTACCCAGGGCAAACATCGGCCCAGGGGCAAACATCGGGTTCCGCGCAAAGTCCCTATGGCCGTTTTCCATACATTAACCGCCGAGACCGTTGTGCCGACGGAATCGACCGCGAACATTCTAACCACATCCCCCTCACCTAGACTACCCCCCAGTCTCGAACCTGACAGGCTACTTGGCGGCAAAATGCCGCTGAAATTGTTGATCGCAATACCGATCGGTCATACCCGCTAAATATTCCCCCGTCGCTCGCCGCATACCAACGGATTCGGCACGTCTCCGAAATTTCTCTGCCAACAGCGTTGGCCGATCCACGTATCCTTGAAACATCGTGCGCAATCGCCGCTGTGCTTCCTCCCGGATACTCATTAAGCGCGGATGCCGGTATACGTGTTCGTATAAGAATCGTTCGAGCTCCGCCTTCTCCGCCGACAAGTTCGCCGAAGTCCCCAGCCGTTGACCGCGTGAGTCGGGAGAGTTGAATTTGCTTGGTTCCGTGAAATCCAATTCGTTCAGGGCAGTTGCCAGAACATCTCCCACCTGCCGATCGATCAACTCGTGCACCAGCCCACTACGTAAGGAATCTCCCGTGACAGTGCCGACTCGCTGCCTAACGCGTTCAATGGACTGGCGGACTAACGGAATTTCGGTCAACTCATCGATAGTCACCAATCCCAGCTTGACGGCGTCGTCGGTGTCGTGGGCGTCATACGTAATGCTGTCGGCCACGTCGACAACTTGCGTTTCCCAGATCGGCTGACGTGTGTGCTTCAGTTTGTCGATGCGAGTCGCTTGACTCTCCAGCACTTCGTACGTGAGATTCAGTCCGGGAAATTGGAAGTATCGTTCCTCAAGTTCTTCCGCCAGAGTCAGGGCGTACCGGTTGTGGGAAAAGCCACCTTCATCCTGCAGACATTCATCCAGGGCCGCTTCACCTGAATGGCCGAAAGGCGGATGACCAATATCATGAAACAGCGCCAAAGCTTCAATTAAATCCTCGTTAAGCCGCAAGGCTCGCCCAAGCGTTCTAGCAATGGAGGCCACTTCGTGCGTGTGAGTCAACCGGGTGCGATGATAATCCCCCATGTCTCCGGTAAAGACCTGCATTTTGCCGCTTAGCCGCCGGAATGCTGCGCTATGCACAATGCGATCCCGATCCCGCTGGAATGGTCCACGATACGGATGCTCCGGCTCCGCGTGCTTGCGACCGCGAGATTGCACGCTGAACATCGCCAACGGAGACAACAGTAGTTGCTCTCGCTCTGCGATGGTTTGAAGCCGGTCTAACATCAGAGTTCAGAGTTCAGAGTTTAGGGTTTAGGGTTTAGGGTTTAACCGTCGAAGAGTTGCAGATAGACGCTTTTAAATATGAAGCCGAACCATTAACTGACGCCACATCAGTTTAATCCGGGTTCCCCGACCGCTGAACCCCGAACCCTTGCTTGTTCCGCGCCCCGACGACGACTAGGCTAGCCGGTTTTAATCCCATTCCGTACATCTGAAACGTTTGCAATTCTTCTGAACCCTGAACCCTGAACCCTTATCTGGTTTTACCGCATCGCTGTTCTCTTGGCATCCATGGAAAATTCGTCACTTACGCCCCAGTCAAGGCACATTGGTCCTTCGATCGATACGATTCGCATTCGCGGCGCGCGAGTTCATAACCTAAAAAATGTCGATGTAGATATTCCACATAATCAACTTGTGGTGATCACTGGACCGAGTGGCTCCGGGAAAAGTAGTCTGGCGTTCGACACGTTGTTTGCCGAGGGCCAACGACAGTACGTCGAGAGCCTTTCGGTATATGCGCGCCAGTTTCTCAATCAAATGGAGCGGCCTGACGTAGATTCCATCGAGGGCCTGCAACCTACTATTTGCATCGACCAACGCCGTGGCAGCCCCAATCCTCGCAGTACCGTAGCCACGCTATCGGAGATCTACGACTATTTGCGGCTTCTTATGGCGCGGGCTGGGGTGCCGTACTGCCCTGATTGTAAAGTTGCCGTCCTTCCGAAGTCGCCCGAACAAATCCAGCAATCCCTGTTGGCGATGCCCGAGGGGACCAAATTGATGATTATGGCACCACTTGTGCGAGGCCAACCCGGAACCCATGCCGACGTTTTCGCCCAAGTTCGAAAAGCGGGCTTCATTCGCGTGCGAGTCGACGGCCAAATCTTTGATGTCGAGCGGCCACCTGATCTATCTCCACGCGCCCGGCATCACATTGATGCAATCATCGATCGAATTGTCGTGCGCAGCGGTGTCGAGTCTCGCATCGCAGATGCTATCCAACTGGCTACAAAACAATCCAATGGATTCGTCACGGTCTCGCACCAGGAGACGCAAACGGAGAACAGTTCGCAGTGGACTGATGAATTCCTTAGCACCATCTCCGCCTGTCCAGTTTGCGAACGCCAGTTTGAGCCACTGGAACCTCGCTCCTTTAGTTTTAATAGCCCCTACGGGGCCTGCCCCGGTTGTGATGGGCTCGGTGTTCGAACGGAATCTGATCCCGAACTGTTTTTTCCCGATCGCTCCAAATCCCTTTCCGCAGGGGCCTGCCTACCATGGAAAGTTACATCGGATTCGCCGGACGTTGAAAAACACGTTGCCTCCGTCGCGAAATTTTTGCAGGCTCATAACCGAAGTGTTGACGAACCACTGGACACCTTTCCCACCGAGCTGTTCCGCATATTACTCCACGGTGATGGCAAGAATTTTATGGGGATGATCGCGATACTGGAGTACGAGTATTCGACCACTATTGATGCCGACCGCCGCGACTATCTTCAATTGTTTCGCGGTGAAACCCTGTGTCAGACATGTGCTGGCGCACGATTACGCCCAGAATCGTTGGGCGTTCTTTTCGGTGGCATCAACATAGATGAGATTTGCCGTCAAACCATTGATTTGGCGAGTACCTTCTTCCGGAACTCTTTGGATGGATTATCCACCCAGGTACGATTCATCGCAGAACCCATTGTCATCCAAATCAATCAGCGTCTTCGGTTTCTCTTGAAAGTGGGCGTGAATTACTTGACGCTGAAGCGATCCGCGGAAACGCTAAGCGGTGGCGAACTACAGCGGGTACGCTTAGCGACCAGCATCGGGGCAGGTTTAGTGGGCGTCTGTTATGTATTGGACGAGCCCTCCATCGGCCTGCATCCGAGCGATAATGAACGATTAATTTCGGCCCTGCGAGACCTCCAATTGCAAGGAAATTCGGTAGTCGTGGTGGAACATGATGAGGCCATCATTCGAGAAGCGGATTGGTTAATCGACGTGGGGCCAGGAGCCGGAACGGGGGGTGGAGAGATCGTTGCCAGGGGTCTGCTGGCTGATTTAATTGACAATGAACGATCTGTAACTGGGCGGTATTTGGCAGGGCGGCAGGAAGCGATGATTCGACGCCAACGTCGGCACCCAACCAAGGCGCATGCGATCGCCTTGGAAGGAGTCACCACGAACAACTTGCAGGATGTGTCTGTCAAATTTCCGCTCGGAGTATTTCTGTGCGTAACGGGCGTTAGCGGTTCCGGCAAGAGTTCGCTGGTCAACGAAACTCTCGGACCTGCCCTCATTCGCCGCACGGGTGGCGCCGCACCAAAACCAGGACCCTTTAAAAGTCTGCGTGGTGCGAATCACATCGCACAGGTCATCGCAATTGACCAATCTCCTATCGGTCGCTCACCACGCAGTAATCCCGCCACGTTTACTGGCATCTTCGACGAGATCCGTAAGATCTTCGCCGCCACGCGGGATGCTAAACTGCGGGGCTTTCGTGCAAGTCGATTCAGTTTCAATGCCAAAGGGGGACGGTGTGATGTTTGCCAAGGGCATGGGGTACAGCGAATTGAAATGAACTTCCTGCCAGATTTATTCGTGATTTGCAATGAATGTGGAGGAGCCCGATTCAACCGACAAACGCTGCAAGTCAAGTTTCGCGGAAAGTCGGTGGCCGACGTACTCAACATGCCGGTAGCCGAAGCACTCTCGTTTTTTGAGAACTTCGCCGTGGTTCACCAATCCCTACAATGCTTGAATGACGTAGGACTTGGGTACGTACCTTTGGGACAGCCGGCTAGTACCCTATCCGGCGGCGAAGCACAACGCATTAAACTTGCCAATCAATTGGCTGGCGCCGCTACGGGCACCACCCTATATTTGCTGGATGAACCAACCACTGGACTTCACTTTGAAGATATTAGCCGTCTGCTCGCCGTCCTGCATCGGCTTGTGGATCGCGGCAATACGGTGATCGTCATCGAACATAATTTAGCGGTCATACAATCCGCAGATTGGATCATAGACATCGGGCCTGATGGAGGTTCTCAAGGTGGCCGGATTGTCGCCGAAGGAACACCCGAACAAATCGCCGAGGTGGAAGGAAGTCATACAGGTAAATATCTTCGCCAGGCCCTGTCGGCAGGTAGGCAGGTAGGCAGGCAATAGGGCATGCGCGAAAGCGAATGGTATTGTCCCCACGCTCCCTCCGTGACGAAGCGATGGCAGCTTGATATCGCAACACACACCAGCATGCCAATACTTGAGGAATGGTGGGGCTACAAACGTGACTACTGGGGCTTGTATTACGAAGTTATGCAGTTCGGGCCAGAGGGGCGTATCACGAATTTCGCGGCGGATTGAGGATCTCGTCCGGCTTTTTTTCTTCCGGCAACTTGCCAGACTCGTCCAGCTTCTTTTCAGGTTCTTCGGGCTTCTTCTCGCTGTCTTTCTTTTCGTCGCCTTTCGAAGCACCATCGTCCTTGGGAGCATCTGTGGGTTTGTTGGGTTGGACGGGCTTGGGTGGGTCGAGCTGTGTACCGGAGGTGGCGGGGATGGTTGGTGGTTGGCTGCTGGTACTGGTCGGTGGCGGGGCATTCCCCATTCGCTCAGCCTGTTTTTCCATAACTCGTTTCAGTTTGAAGTCTTCGGGGACCTTTTTATCCATCGCCAAGAGCACTTCGACATATTTGTTGATCGCGGCCATCAAATCATCGGATCGATCTTCTTCGAGCATGGGAAATTCTTGGAAAATCTTATCCCACAACTCCCACGCCAGCTCGTATTCTTTTTCCGCTTCATCGAGACGGGCATCTTCCTTTAATCGATTGCCTTCAAACATATGCTTGCGGGCTTGAACCGCTTCATTTTTCTGCTCGGCGCTACATCGCGTTTTCCAATAGTCATAGTTCACCTGATCGCGATAGCGGTGAATCCGGTCGGCAGTTGTTTCTAGCTCTTCAATGCGACGCGCCAACCTACGTGCTTTATCACGTAGTTCCGCCGAACTTCGATTGGCAATTTCGGTGGGCCTAATGAGCAGCTTCTGTTCGGCTTCAATCGCCGGCATGTACGTTTCTGCGGTCCGTTCCGTGAACGGAATCTTCTGAGCTTCTCTTTGCTCGGGCGAGAGGCTGGCAAACTTCTCCTTCAGGATTTCATCGCGAACTCCCGGAAGCAGTTCGTCAAGGTCGAGGGTGGTTCGGGCCATATCTTCGCGAACTCGTTCGTAAGCGTTCAACTGGATATTCTCACCCCATGAGGTGGGGATCTGCCGGTCGCCGAATGCTCGAAACTCGTTGCCAGCAAGTCGCCAGGCTAGTTCTGCCTTTTCGTCCAAAAAGCCTTCGTCTTCGATAGCCACCGAGTAATTGATGCGGGACATCGGCACTTGCCCATGAAAGACCAGTGGACTCTTGCCCCGGATGGGAACGCCTTCGGTATCGACGAGCTGCTGGCCTCGCAAAAACCAAAGGCGACCTGTTAGCCAATTATCCGGTTGGTTGTCCGGGCCGCGTGCTTCGTGATCGATATCCACATACGGCTGGATCTCAGCATGAAAGTCGTGATCCGTGCGAAAGATTCGCCGGAATTGCATGTGCTCATCCGCGCGCCCCACCTTCTGGCCAAAAAACCAGCCGGTGTACCACAACAGGCGAGCTTCGCGACGGTGTAACCTGGTCCCAGTGATTAAAAAATCGATTCCCTTTTTTACCCAATGATAACGGTGCCTATAGTCATCGAATTCGACCGACACGTTGTACGAAAGATTATGCGCCTGGTTTTCCCACACCGCAGTGTAGTTCGGTTGTAACTTGGTGATTTGATTGAGCGTCGCCGAAAGCTTATCCCAGTCCTCTTTCATCTTATATTCATTCGTCTTATGCCACAGAACGGCAGCGGCGACGCCGCGCATTCCCAGGGTCGCAAGTTTCATCGACTCGCCCGCCGGATCGATTTCCCCGAGTTCCGCCTGCGACAGATCGTATTTAACTCGCAATTCAGCCAGTTTGCCGCCTTGTTGTCGCTCGCCACTTTGCCGTACGGAAGCCGGTTGGCCGAGTATAAATAGCGGGAACAAAAGCCCGGCGATGGCACAAAGATAGACAATCTTGCGAACGAACGAGGGGTTAAAGTTCATGCCGCAACTTCCCGAGTCTTAAAGCAGAAATAGGCCACACCCGACACAACCATGAAGTATCCTAAGGATCGAACGAGCTGCGCCGCCAAAAGGTCGGGCTGGATGTCGAATCCATAAGCCACATTAGCGACGGTGTCGAATGTCGAATAATCAGGCAACAAGTTTGCGCACAACTGCATGATGTACAGCAGCAACCAATCAATGAATTTGACGGTGTTGACCACGATACGGTTGGCCTCCATATCGACGGAGATGCTCGCCTGACTAAGAATCTTGATGAGCGATTCGATGGGCCCGCCTCCGACCGCTTCGCCCGATGCAATTCGAGTCACGAACGTTCCAAAGAACCCCAACACTACGGATCCAATGGTGGCGATCATCGCCACGGCGCCATTGAGAAACGTGCTGAACATGACACCAAAGCAGGTGACCATCAACATCTTCATCCAGATTCCCAGATAGCCTTTGACAAAGTTCCAGAAAAATGAGCGGTCGGCGGCACGAACCCAAACATCGGCTTGGGCCATTCCGTAATACTGACCGCCGTCGAGGCAGCGAATTGCGATTTCGACTTCGCCGTTGGACATCAGATCTTGAAATAGATCCACCTCCTTCAAAATCCCATCCTTATCGCGCGCTTTCAGTTTTCGTGGAATGAACTGTTGGTCGGTGGCAAACTCCTTGGCGGTAAAGTTGAATTCCGTGCTTTCCTTGATCTTGGCTCCAATGTCGGGGTTTTTACTCCTGCGGCATTGTAAGCAAGCACACGTATCGTGTAACTCGTCGAAGCTGTGAGCCCGGAAAAAGAACCTGAAACAGCAGTAGTAGTAATTGGGGAATCTCCATTCTTAAAAATTTTATACCCTGTAGCTCCCGCAACAGCTGTCCATGAAAAATTTATAGAAGAAGTGGTATTACTTGTAAGAGCCAAACCTGTAGG
>JANNPR010001269.1:0-5736 GCA_031400345.1 Planctomycetota bacterium
CGAGCGCCCGCGCCAGCCAGTGCAGGCCCTGCGTGGCATCTCCTTCCTCGCAGTGTGTGAATCCCTGCGTCAACGCCAAAATCGCTGACAGTCGCTCGGCCTGCTTGCGGAATCTGACGACGTTATGTAGCGCCTGCTGCGTATTCAGCTGTTCCTTGCGCAATTGCCTGCCCACCCGCTCCTGCTCCTGCGCGATCGAATATTCGATCGCCAGTGCAACGAGCGAAAAACCGGCGAGAATTCCCAGTCCTAGTGCAGTGGCGAAGGCGGGATGGCGGCGACACCAGCGCAAGGCGCGCGCGGGCCGACTCACCGAGCGCGCCTCGATCGGTTCATCGCGAAGCCACCGTCCCAGATCGTCCGCCAGTAACTGCGCCGTGGCATAACGTCTAGCGGGCGTCTTGCTAAGCGCTTTGAGGCAAATCGTTTCCAAATCGCGGTCGATTTCCGCATTCAGTGAGCTGGGTCGGTCCGGCTCGCGCTCCAGGACTTGTCTGAGCGTATCCGGTACGGTTTCTCCCAGAAATGGAGCGCGTCCGGTGAGTGCAGCATAGAAAACAGCGCCCAATCCGTAGACATCCGTGGCGGTAGTAACGCTCCGGTTCCGGCCGGCAGCCTGTTCGGGAGCCATGTAGCTGGGCGTCCCCAGTACGGCGCCGGAATGCGTCAGATCACTGTCGGATTGCAGCCGTTTCGCCAAGCCAAAGTCGGCCACGAACGGTTCTCCCGTAGCGTCCAGCAAAATGTTGGCGGGCTTCAGGTCGCGGTGCAATATGCCGCGCTGATGAGCAAAATGGACCGCCTTAGACACGGCGGTGATCAGCTCGACTGCCTTACGCAGCGGAATAGGCCCAGCTGCCATCCGTCGGCTAAGGCTGCCCCCTTCGACCAGCTTCATGCTAAAGTACTGCCGCCCCTCGTGCTCACCAACCTCATAAATGGGCAAGATGTTCGGATGGTCCAAGCTGGCCGCGGACTCGGCTTCCAGACGGAAGCGACGCCGGTCTTCTTCGGAAGGGAGCCGGTCATCGAGCACCATCTTTACCGCAACAAGACGCTGCAAACTAGTTTGTCGGGCTTTGAAGATGATCCCCATTCCGCCACAGCCAATTTCTTCCAGCAGCTCATAATCCCCAAAGTATTGGATCTTGCCCTGGCGGGGACCGGATAGTCGCCCGCCGCTCGTGGTCCGCACCGGACCGGCGAGTTGGTGGAATTGGCGCCGATTGGAGAAGAAAGAGCGGAGCTCCGCGGCGAGAGCCGGATGTTTCCGCAACAGATCCTGTTCGTTCAGAGGTTGTCCGGCATCGATCGAGCGCAGATAGTCGGCCAATACGGCCTCTAACGCGAGATCCTGCGTAGCATCGTTATGTTGGCCTTGCGATTCTTCCACCGACAAGTAGTTGCCCTTCTTCGTAGATCAGCGACTGGTCGACGACTCGTTAAGCATAATCTTGAGCTGCTTGAGTCCGCGATGCAGGAGTCCCGCGATTGCGCTTTCGCTGCGGTTCAGGTGGGTCGACAATTCGGCTAGAGTCCAGCCCTGCAGATGGTGCAACGTGACGGCCTCGCGCTGACCGTCCGGAAGCTGGGCAAGGCAATTGGCTAAATGCAGGAATTGTTCGACATTCGCTGCCCGCTGACTCGGCGAGGTCTGATTCGCCGCCAGCCAGCCTTCAGCACGAGAAAAGGAATCGCCCACTGCGGCTTCCAGTGAACGCTCGCGCCCGATGTCTCGCTTGTCCCGGCGGAGAGCCCGCATTGCATCAGTCAGGTTGTGCACGAGGATCTGCTTCAGCCACTCCGCCAACTGCGCCTCGCAGGTGCCACGAAACTGTTCTCGCTTCTTAAAGCCATCCAGCAGCGTCTGCTGCACGAGGTCCGAAGCTTCAAGCTTGGCATTTCGGCGAGGGTCGATGTGCGACCGCGCGAGCAGCAGCAAGTAACCGCGAAACTGCTCGAGTTGGTCGCCCGTGAGCGCCATAGCTTGCCTTACCGCACTTTCGTCCCTAATCGTACGCACATTGCACAAATCGTCATTGCACCCTCAATCGTGCCGCGAAGTCGTCCTGGACACATGATATCCCCTGGCAGCCGGCGGCCAAGTAATAAGCCGCATCTTAGGCTGCCCAGCTTGACAAAGCCGCCAGTAGAACTGCTAGGAACTGGCTGAATCGACTTACTTTCGAGAATGAGCACGATTCGCTACCGGGCACGGAGTGAGGTGCGCTTGAGTGATCTAAATTGGATGCGTTCATGTCCATGAGGTTTTCCTAAGATGAATGTTACGTCGCTGTTCTAACCTTATGGACGATTCCTCGACGCGGATTGTGCGCGGAAACGGAAAATCAATTGGTCAGCGTCATTTTGCCATGACCTGCAAGGTCGACCGTGGGCGGAAGCCTTGTTACGTCGAAGCCCAAGGGTTGCCGCGTGAGCGGCGCATCCTGCATTACAAGACGCTAAAACCGGTTACGCCGACGGCGTTGTGAACGGTTGTTAACATTTTTCATTTTCAGCGCACAATTGGCTTCGAAAAAACGGCCAAAAGCATGGTGACGCAAAGCGACTACCCCGGGATCAACAATCGAATTGGTTACTTGCGGGGCGCAAATTACGAATTGGAAAGGGATGCCGAACGCTGTTACAAAGTTTTTCTGCCTTGGCCGAGCCTAACCGGGTTCACACACTGGCTCGCCGTCGAATGACCTTAACTGGCTACGGCTCGTTCGTGAGCGTCTTATAGAGTGGCAAATGGCGATAGTAAACTTCCAGCATCAGGAGATGCATGGAAGTCACATAGAGTCGGCCCCCAGCGTCGCCCCATCGATCGGGAATTGGAGCTTTCGGGTCCCAACTGCCGGTCAGGGGTCCGTCTTGAATCTGGCTGTCCACTAACAGGGGCCGGAGCTTCCCATTCCAGGCGCTCCAATGTCCGCCTTGTAGTTGGAACATCACTTGCGTGGCGTAATACCAATAGTAGGCGTCGCGAAGCGGGGCATCCCCCTTTCCCAGTTGCGGCAGATTCTGCCCTAAATAGTTGGCACCCTTCAGCAAGGCTGGATTGGAGCGGTCCCAACCCAAATACAAACGCATCAAAAGCGATTCCGCAGTCATTGCGGGACTTGCAATGCGCTGATGTGCGTGCTGCGATCCGGGGAGGTAGATGTATCGGGATGGGTCGTTTCGGACTTGTGCAGAATCAAGCCATTTTGAGACACCGTTGTAAGCACTGACCGGAACTTCCAGCCCGGCCAATTCCCCGCTTTTCAGCGCCATCATTTGCCAACCCGAGACGGAAGTGTCAGACGCGCTTTTCGGTACATACCGCCAGCCACCAAGGCTGGGATGTTGAGAAGCAATGATAAAGTCAAGCGCCTTCTGAGCTGGTTCGCGCAAGGCCTCGTCCCGAGTCATGCCATACGCTTCACAAAGAGCAATCGATGCAATGCCGTGGCTATAGAACCAAACATTTTCGGACCCGCCGACGAACAAGTCACCATTCGGTTTTTGATTATTTACGAGATAACGGATCCCGGCATCGACCGCTCCCTTATAGGGTTCGTCATAGTGGCTGTACCCGGCTCCCAGAAAAGCCAATAAGGCCAGTCCGGTTCCGGCGGTGTCCGCCTCCATGGTTCCTTCACTGGCTTGCTCTCGACTCACGCGACCGGCCGAGAAATCATGTAGTCCCCAGTGCCCATCGGCGGACTGTTGTGCGGCCAAGAATTGAAGTCCCAACTCTACCGCTCGTTCCGATTCCGCATTGCCTCCCAGCGAGTCGGCGAGTTTGCCGCGTCCCGCTTTTCCGCGCTGTCGATACGCAGGTGTGGGGTCCGCACGCGCGTCTAAAATCGAGCCTGCGCTTGATTTGTCAAGAATGAATCGGCCACCGCCACCGCTCA
This sequence comes from Planctomycetota bacterium, assembly GCA_031400345.1. Lineage (GTDB taxonomy): Bacteria > Planctomycetota > Planctomycetia > Pirellulales > Pirellulaceae > JANNPR01. Next base: position 3,906 of record JANNPR010001269.1, read on the forward strand.
CGACGTCACTCTCCAGCCGCGCCCGACGACTCGCGACACCCACGTTCCCGGACCCTCCGGTTCCCAGGCCGCCATCACCTGATTCCGTGGCCGCTGTCGACCGACCAGGCAGGAGCGCTGGGCGCCGCGGGTTCGAAAGTCCGCCCCCCGTTTCGGAAGGATCGGGAAGAGATGAGCCATCGCCAGTACCTCCCGATTGCCCGGTACCGCGCCCCGTCTGAGCGGTCGCATTCATCCGCTTGCCTGCCCCTGATCCGTCTCCGATTCCTTCATCCGGGCCTTCGACCGAACCGGGTACGCCCACGACGTTCGCCTTTCCGAGTGACGGTCTGCCTGAAGCCCGCATGTTGTCGGACGATCCGGTAGCACGCGCTGAAGCGTTGGGTACCCTTGCCAGACTTCCTCCCAAGGGAGTCCCGCGACTATCTCCACCTTCGATGCGATCCATGCCAGTGCCAATATTAGATCCGCCGGGCAGGCCCCCAGCTTGTCGTTTCGTCCCGGCGATTGTGCCGTCAAATTCCCCTCGCGAACTGCCACCACCGGAACCTCGATCACCGGAAGCATTGCCGCCCGAACCACCAGCTGCTCCGTTTCCAGGCACCACGGGCTCAAGGCTGGGCGGACCCGCATTCCCTCCAACCTCCGTGATCTCGATGACACTGCGGCGCGAAAATGGAGTTGCCACCTGACGTCTGCTGGACGGCTTGCCCGGTGCGTTGCCGGTCCCTTCGCGACGCTCGATACGTACGGGACCGTTTGATTGGCCTTTCAACGCGCTCGTATCTGCGGCAACTGAATCGCCTTGGCGTGGCAATGCAGCACGTCGCGAACTGATGCCATCTTTAATACCTGCTGGCGTTAAGCCATCGCCGCTAGGACCAACATTCATCTCGACGGCGCTCTCGGCGATTCGGGGGCCGGGACTTTGTGACGCAAGATCGGCGACGCGTGAAGGTGCCGACTGCGTAGTAGAAGGTGCAACTCTTTCCGCTCGAGACCGAGGGGCGGCTTCCGTTTGACGCAACGGTGTGCCCGCACCGGGCGTAACAGCTGCTTCGTCCAAATTATTTGGTCGCCCTGCTGGCAGTTCGGAACCGCCTCGTTTCAAAGCCAACGAAGTATCGACGACGGGTGCCGGTTGCGCAGAGGGCATGATTACCGGTTCGGGCGCTGACTCCGTCGGGGGCAAGTTTTCCAATGGCTGTTGTCGTTCCAGCTGCGTCGCTGCCATTTGACCGGGTGGCGCCACCGCCGCATCGGCGCGAGAAAGCTCGACAGGGACTACCTCGATGGGATTCAGTGCCGGCTGGATTTCGCTTGTGTCTGGAAGGACCTTGTCCATGGCATCGACGGACGAGTCAGCGGATCGCTCGAATGAGCTGTCGTCGGCGTGATTTTCAGTCTCCGCCAATTGGGCCAGACCCTGCTCGGCGATCCTCTTCGTCAACTGCTTACCGTCGCTCGGCAGCGACACAATCTCGAATGGACGTCGTTGCGGGATGCGCCTTTCGGCAACTTCAGCTGTGAAGAAAGAGTCCGCATGATTGAGTCCAATCAGCAGTCCAATATGCACTAACATCCCAAGGCAAGCAGAGAACTGCATTCGCCGAGCGCCCATTTTGTCTCGGGTCTTGATCGCGGTCCAAATCAAGGTGGCAACCAATGCCAACAAAGCTGCCAACTGAACCCAAGCATTCGCCGCCAGGAGTTGGGCGCTGTCGACGATCCCCCCGGTTTCGAAGTTGCCGTACTTGATGATCAGCCCAACGGAACAGATGGCCAAAAGCAACACTACAAATACGATGGGCCAAAGCGGTGCCGATGGTCG
>JANNPR010001284.1:0-14498 GCA_031400345.1 Planctomycetota bacterium
CCCGCCAGTCCGGTTCGGAGGGAGGGGAGGGTCAACTCAATGACCCTTCCCTACCCCTATCAGGAACATCCATCCTGCTTACAAGCACAACGCTGTCGCAATTCTGTCGAGGATTCCCAGTGACCAGTCACCAGCGACCAGTGACCTCAGCCAAAGTCTTGAGGATCTCGTAGCAGCTTTTGCAATAAATTGGGTTCGATGGGCTTGACCAAATGATGGTTGAAGCCCGCGTCTCGCGACCGTTGCCGGTCTTCCTCTTGGCCCCAGCCAGTCAGGGCGACAAGAACCATATTTTCCAGAGCGGCATTTTTCCGAAGGCGTCTGGCCACTTCGTAACCGTCCATTTCTGGCATGCCGATGTCTAGCAAGATCACCTGCGGATTGAATGAGCGGACTGCAAGTAACGTGGCCGGTCCGCTGTAAGCCGTTCGAACGTCGTGACCACCCATCTTGAGAAGCATAGCCAGGCTGTCAGCCGCGTCGACATTATCGTCCACAACAAGTACACGACGTGCCGGCGCCGGCGGATCCGAAACACGATCTCGATAATCCAGTCGCTTGTCCGTTATCTCGCCACGCCAGGCCGGGATGCGAATTACGAACTCGCTCCCCTTTCCCAGTCCCTCGCTAAATGCTTCGATGCGCCCGTTGTGCAGTTCGACGAGTTTACGGACCAAGGTCAGCCCGATGCCGACTCCTCCCTGAGACCGATCGAGACGACGTTCAGCTTGCACGAACAGGTCAAAGATACGCGACAACATCTCGGGCGCGATGCCGATTCCTGAGTCACGAACTCGCATTACCGCCTCATTGTCTTCCTGCTCAACGCTCAACCAGATACGACCGCCGGTGTCGGTGTACTTGGCCGCGTTGTTGAGCAAGTTCGTGACCACTTGTTCTAAACGGGTGGGATCGCCGTCCACTCGAACGCTGTTTGCAGGTAAGGAAATAGTGAGCTGATGCCCTCTTTCGTCGATCAAAACCCGAACGCCCTCTACGGTTCGATCAATGATCGAAGCGAGATCGACAATTTCTTTTCGGAGCTCGATTCTTCCGCGGCTGATGCGCGACACATCGAGCAAGTCTTCGAGTAGTCGAGCCATGTGTTGCACCTGCCGCTCCGCCATATCCCTAGACTGTCCAATCAGGTCCATAGTTGCAGTCGGCATCTTCATGATTTGCAATGCGTTCCTAATGGGCGTTAACGGGTTTCGGAGTTCATGCGCGAGCATGGCCAGGAACTCGTCCTTGAGCCGATCGGCTTCCCGAAGATTGGCATACAACTGCGAATTTTCCATGGCAATTGCCGCCCGGCGGGCAATCTCTTCAGCGAATGCCAGGTCGGAATCGGTATAGTGGATTCCTGACTCCGCCATCGCAAATGTCAGAACCCCGAGCGGCTTATCTCTCGATTTCAGCGGCACACAAATGTAGGACGTGAGGCCTAATTGGCGGAGAAGACGCAAATGCTCAGCATCTTGTGCAACTTCGGTGAGGAGTGAATCGTGAATATTGTTGACAAGTTCCGATCGTCCGTTGCGGAGTACCTGGTAAGTGCCATGCGTTACGCTTGGGTGGGGCGGATATCGCCGATCTAGATCTTGGATTAGTTTCACCTTGCTCGGATCCACGTGCGCGACAGCCAAACGACGAAGAGTATCCTCGTGATCGACCATATCTATGGCGCACCAATCGGCGAACGACGGCACGGCCAGCGACGCGACACTTTGTAATGTGCTTTCATAGTCCACAAGCGTCGAAAGGGATGCGCTGGCATCCGCTAAAAATCGCAAGGCGTGTTCCACGCGTTTCCGTTCGCTGATATTCGTCGAAACACCGACTACTGCCTCCAAAACGCCACTGCCGTCAAAAATTGGCGTGTCGATCACCCAGGCTGGGAAGTCCGTACCGTTCCGGTGTCGGAGTTTTATTTCGCCAGACCAACTCTTCCCGTGCAACAACTGTTGCATGATGCTTTCGGCATCTGCGGCACTATCAGGGGCCACGATCAGCTGGATGATGTTACGGCCAATTGCCTCCGATTTCGACCAACCGAACTGAGTTTCAGCGAAACGATTCCAGTAGGTGACTCTGCCCGTTCGATCTGAGGCCACGACGGCTTGCTCTACCGCGTTCAGTAGGTGAGCTTGAAATCGAGTCTGTTCCTCCGCCCGAATGCGGTCGCTGATATCGATGGCGATCCCGCCAATCCAAGCCGGCTTTCCGTCAGGTCCTGGAATGGGAAACTTGCTAACAATCGAATGGTGCACCCCATCTTCCTGCAATAACGTTTCAACAAGTTGCACGCCGGCGGAGTTGGACAGGGCTTGCAAATCATTTTCTTGGAATTGGGCGGCCACGGTCGACGAGAAAACTTCTTTGTCCGTTTTGCCATAGAGTTGTGTGCGGGGTGTGCGAAAGGCTTTTTCGGCAGCGTCATTAATGTAGACATAGCGCCCCTGCAAGTCTTTGAGCCAAGCCAGACCAGGTAAATGTTGCATGAACCGTACGAATCGCTGCTCGCTTTCCTTTAACTTCTCTTGAGCTATCCGGCGCTCGGTAATATCGCGCACGTAAGCCGTAAAATTCGGTGGGCCTTCGGTAAGGATGGGAACAATGGCGAGTTCCACAGGGAACTCGGTCCCATCGCTGCGCATGGCGGTGATCTCGATGCGATTTCCCAGCACCGGGCCCTCACCGCTTTTAAAATAGTGCGCCATACCGCGATAATGCGCGTCGCGCAAAGCAGGAGGCACGATGTACTCGGCCATGGGTTTACCCAATAGATCGACGCGGCGGTACCCAAACGTCTTCTCAGCAGCGGGGTTGAAGTCGATCACTCTTCCTTCGTGGTCAATTGAGATAATGCAGTCCAACGCCGTTTCCAGAATGGCCGTCTTTCGTGCTTCACAATCTTGCAGGCGAGTTTTGCCTTCAGTCAAGCTTTGCGAGAACTCGCGACGTTCCAATTGTCGCAATCGCTCCGCTTGTCGCTTAACCTGCTCCGTCTTTTGAAACAACTCAACGAACCGCGCAACCTTGGCACGCAAAATCACGGGGACCAACGGCTTAATGAGAAAGTCCACAGCACCGAGCGAATACGCAACTTCAATGGGAAAATAGTCGTGATCGTACGCCGTAACAAAGATGATCGGCGTATCGCGATGATCACTCCCGGCACGAATTCGTTTCGCCGTTTCGAACCCGTCCATTCCGCGCATCTGAACATCGAGCAGAATCACGGCGAATTCATGCTGCTGCACTAGGTGCAGCGCTTCCTCGCCAGAAGAGGCCTCGATCAAGTTTTGGCCGAGGATCGATAGAACGGCTTCCAGCGCGAGCCGATTCGCTCGTTCGTCGTCCACTATCAAGATGTTGACCTTCTGGTGTGAAGAGCCCTCATCGTTATGAATTAGTCCTGACATGCCGGTCTCGCTGACTCCGTTCCGTCTTTAGAAAAGCGATACAGTTCAAATATGGCTTTTGCAGCAGCTCTCCAAAGCGCTGATGAGTTTGAAAATGTCGACGGGTTTTCCGATCAGCCCATCTGCTCCGAATTGTTTTATTTCCGACAGTCGCTCGCGCGTCAGGTCCCCAGTTAGAACCAGAATTCCTTTCAATCCAACTGGTGGATTGGATTGAATCTCTTTGAGCACTTCTCGCCCATCGACGTCGGGCAGCATCATGTCTAGTAACACTACTTGAATCTTGACGCTTTTTAGCGCGTCGAGAGCCGCCCGACCATCATGCGCTTCGGTGACGACAGCGCCTTCCTGGCGCAAAATGCGAGCAGTCCCGTCGCGCGTCGATGCGTGATCCTCCACCAGCAATACGTGGAGACCAGCTAATCGCAGCGAGGAAGACGACGCCGCTTTCGACATGTGCTCAACCAGCGGAGTTCCATACGTGGCATCCAGACGGACGACTACCGTGGCGGATGACAGGATCACCTGAAAAACGGTTCCTTTGTTGGGCTGACTCTGGACGGCAATCTGGCCGCCCATCACCTCCACCAATCGCTTACAAATGGCCAAGCCCAAACCTGTCCCCTTGCTCCGGTCCCGTTCCGGATTATGCAGTTGTGCAAATTCATCAAATATCTGGGACAGCTGTTCCGGCTCAATACCGATTCCTGTGTCGGTTACACAGATAACCAATCGACGGTCAGGATGCGGCAAGATACTGGCGGATAGGATCACGCTCCCCTGCGATGTGAACTTGATTCCATTACCTAATAAGTTGCCTAAAACACGACCCAATTTAACTCGATCTGTGTGCACCCAAATGGGACGTTCTAGCGGCTCCAGAATGAGCTGCAGTCCTTTATCCTGCGCTAATGGCTTCACTTGCCGGCATTCGTCGGCGAGTAGCTCCGAAAGCGGAAACTCGTTTTCCACTAGCTCGACTTTTCCCGAATCAAAACGAGCCACGTCAAGCACGTCACCAACAAGATCCATGAGCGCCTTCGTGTTGGCCTGCAACTGGGCCGCTAGATGGGGGATTTCTTTGGAAAGTTCCGCATTGCCGCAAGATCGTTTAATTAATTCGGCCATCAGACTTATGGCATTGGCGGGTGTGCGAATGTCGTGAGAAACGGCGGCCAAAAAACGGGTCTTGCGAACACTAGCCTCCTCCGCCTCGCGGCGGCGTAAATCTAGTTCTCGCTGTAAACTTTTGAGCTCGGTGATATCCGCGAAGGAACTGACTGCTCCAATCACCTGCCCCTTATTGTCATAAACCGGGGCCGCACAGGCCAGGATCGCAATGGTACCCTTCGGCAAAGCTATTTCCAGATCTTCACCTAATACATCTTCCCCGCGCAGCGCACGGCTGAGCGGGAATTCGCTGTTTAGAAGTGGGATTCGGTTGCGAGTGATGGCTCGTCGTATCCGCGTACCGGCCGGAGTGCCTTGTGCCACATTCTCACCTAAGGGTACTCCCAGCATTGCCGCCGCAGCCGGATTCAGTTGTACCTCCTTCGCTTCCGGATCGTCGGTGATCGCCATCCCGAATGGGACAGTTCGAAAGGCTGCTTCAAACCGTCGTCGTTCTTGCTGAATGGCTTCAATCAGTTCCAGATTCTGCAGACTGATGGAGGACTGTGCCGCTAGAGATTCGATCAGCGAAACCTGTGTCGCATCCCATGAGCGCGGCTGAATCGAGTAGATTTCCATCGTTCCGATGGCTCGGCCTTGAATACGTAATGGCGTTGCGAGCACCGAAAGAAAGGGTTCGCCCTCCGCGGGAGTTGGGATCGCAAGTTCGGGACGCAACCTGACGTCTTCCAGAAAACCAGTCTGCCCCATTGACATGATTAGTGACGAGAAGGAATCGGCGGCGGCCTGTGTGGTCTGACGCAAACCGGCGGGTCCGAATCCATGATGGCAAACCACCTCGAGCTCGTTGCCGCGTCGTTCGACGATGGCAGACGCGATCCCTTCCGTGAGTGCTCCCAAGGCCTCGCAAATCTTGTCCGTCAACTCGCTTCGGGTGAGCTCGGATGTTAACGAACGCGACAGTTCCAATAATTGTTCTAATGAGCGTTCGCGAGCGGCAAGTTCCTCGTTGGTAATTCGCAACTCTTCGGTCTGCCGCTCGAGTTCCTCGGTCTGAGAATGTAACTCCTCGTTTTGACGAACAATTTCTTCTTCGCGCTGTCGCAACTCATCATTGACAATTTCCATTTCGGCAGTCTGCTTCTCAAGGGCATGTTCTCGCTCCATTAGCAAGGAAACAGTACCGATGCGGCGATGCACACTGATGGCCAGTACAAACAGCACTGCACCCACCAGGCTGCGGTTGATCAAAGCAATGTGGATCCCAGCAGGGGTGCTGGGAGCCTGGCCGAAATAGTAGGTCGTGAGGGTCCCCACAACCGCGAAAGCCAAAATGCCCCAAAGCAACTTTAATGAATGAGCCCATACACTCAGTGCCAGTGGGATCGCGTAACCCACAGGAATGATTACATGGGCTGGAACTTGCATATCGATCACAGCGATGGCAAATGTAATCAAACAACAAATGGCAGCCACGTACTGAGGCTGCGGTGCGAAATCTCTGGGCGCGTCGGCACTGCGCCCCCAGCCACCCGGATAAGAATTAGAAGAAAAAGGCACGATCGGCTACCTCCGTGTCTTGCGGAAAAGGCATGGTGCAAAAGAGTGCAGTCGCTTTGCTCCAATCGGTCGCTCTGCCTTTCCAAGGACCAGTACCCCACCCACGCGTAGGGAACCCTCTAATTGCTCCCATAAACACCTGCTGGCCTGAGAACGCAAGTAAATCGAGGTATTGCGACAAAAAATAAGATCCCATAATCCGGGCTCTCGCTGACCGAGAATGTTTGAAACCCGCCAGCGAACTGCCCCGCGTATATTGGGAATGACTTGCCAAGAAGAAGGATATCGAACCAAGTAACGCGCGCGCATGGGGGCGGGGATACCACTCAGCGCCCCAGCGTTATAGCTGCCCAGCTTGGCCTGCTCGATCGCTTCCGGACGGCAGTCCGTCCCTAGTAAGTAGCTGCCGTGAAGCAATCCCAGGTCCGCCATCAGGAACGCCAGAGAATACAGTTCTTCCCCGCTCGAGCAGCCGATACTCCAGGCGTACATCGTTCCTCGTGGCTCGGCGAGCGTGGGCAAAATTTCTTTTTGCAGAGTTTCGAACAGATGCGGATCACGAAAGAACGACGTAACCCCAACTAAGATCGAGCTCACCGCGCCGGAGATTAAATGCGGCATATCTTCCAATAAACTGCGCGCGTCAGCCAACGATTCTACCCGCAAGAATCGCAGGCATGCAGAAAGTCTGCGAGAGAGAGTTTCGGCGCGGTACGAATTTGCGTTCAGCCCGGCTTGGCGAAGCAACCATTCGGCAAACGCCCACTGTTCACTCGGTATCTGGATATCCTGTTCGGCGAACGGTACACCCACATCGTCGGGCAATGCCAAATCAACCAGCCGTGCGTGCCGTTGACGAGGAAATACGACGTGACGGAACTTGGGAGATATTGGCATATTAGAATCGCGCCGTTGCGAGCGCGAATTGGGCGATGTCAAAGTAAACAGTGATCCTAGGCTACGGACTCCGATCTTACGCTCAACGCGACCCGCAAGCGAGACAGCTACCGCGAATCTTACCAAAGTGACTACCCTGCGGCCGAGCATTAGAGTTCGGTATGCAGATTGCAGACAAAACGTGCTGTCGGTGTTGTCTTACCCAAATGGAAGCATTATTCATGCCTGAAGAACTAGGCTCTACGCTGGACCTCGAAAGTCCCTCGCAGAAAAAAATCGTCGAGCGTGAATGGGTCGCCGAACGAATTGGCTGGTTCGTGCTCGCCGCCTTCGTGATTGCCGCCTTGCTCGGCTTGTTGGGACCGGGTCCGCTCAGTCGCTGCCGTTCCACTAGCCCAGATAAGACCCTGACAGTCGAATATTATTCCATTCAACGATATTCAGCGCCGGCCGAACTGCACATCCATTTAACCGCACTCGACGAGCGGGAGGAGGTCGTTCGCTTAAGGTTTAAACGCAGTTTTACCGATCACACCACGATCGAGAAAATCGTGCCGGAACCAACCGTCACGGAAGCACGCGGCGATTGGATTATTTATTCCTTTCGAATGTCCGACCTCAATCCCGGCGGCCTAATTCACTTTCGCTACCAGCACGACAGTTTCGGCTTTCTCAAACATGGACTTGGCATCGTAGAAGTTGACAACACGGAAGGAGCCGCCGTGGCAATTACACAGTTTGTGCTTCCTTAAAGAGGTCCACTATGGAACCTGTAATTCGTGGTCTAGCTGTCTACATTTTCCTGTTGATCATTCTTCGTATTTCAGGAAAGAGGACGATGGCGGAGGCAACGGCATTTGATGTGGTCTTACTACTCATCATCAGCGAAACAACCCAGGAGGCCATGATCGATAGCGATCATTCTTTCACGAATGCGGCCATCTTGATCACGACTCTGATTGGCGCCGACATATTTCTATCCCTGGCGAAAATGAAGATTCCATTCTTCGACCCTTTTATTGACGGCACGGCAGTTATTTTGATGCGAGACGGCCAGCTCTTGAGAGATCGCATGAAACGCGAGCGAGTCGATGTCAACGATCTGCTGGAAGCGGCACGTCAACAACAGGGACTTGAAAACCTAGATCAGATTAGGCTGGCGGTCCTGGAGCGTGACGGTCAAATCTCGATTGTTCCCAAAACGTAATCGAGAGTCGCTGCAGCGGGCACACTCCGTGGGCAGTTCGTCACACGGAAAGTGCCTACTACATCATGCATTTAACGCGCGATCCAAGTCGGCGCGAAGATCGTCGAAATCTTCCAGCCCTACCGACAGTCGGATCAATCCATCGGTGATTCCGTGATCGGCGCGTGCTGCCGCGTCGTAGCTGGCGTGAGACATCGACGCTGGTTGTTCGATCAACGATTCAACCGCACCTAAGCTAACGGCTAGTTGAAATAGTTTGGTGGATTCGACTACCCGTTTCGTTTTGGCGAAGTCTCCATGGATTTCGAATGTCAGCATGGCCCCGAAACCGCCGGCCATTTGACGCGCAGCAATCTCGTGGCCGGGATGTTGCTTTAAGCCCGGATAAAGCACATGGCGCACTCGATGGTCCGCGTGAAGAAATTCGGCGAGTCGTTGAGCCGTGAGGGATTGCTCGCGAACTCGCAAAGCGAGCGTCTTGATTCCACGGCTAACGAGAAAGCAATCCCAAGGACTGAGAACCGCCCCGGTGGCGTTTTGCACAAAGTACAGTCGGTCGAACAGCGGGGGATTTTGGACAACCAAGACGCCGCCCAGGACATCACTATGCCCCCCCAGATATTTCGTGGCAGAATGCATGACAATGTCGGCGCCTAATTCCAAAGGGCGAGTCAAGACCGGCGTGGCAAAGGTACTATCGATGGCCAGCAATGCTCCGTGCCGTTTGGCAATGGCTGCACAAGCCGAGATGTCGGTGATTGACATCCGCGGATTACCCGGGCTTTCGATCCATATGAGCTTCGTCTCAGGGCGGACGGCCGCCTCGAACGCCGTCAGATCCGTGCTGGGTGCCAGAGAGACTTGGATTCCGGAACGATTGACGATTTTGTGGAGCAGCCGGTACGTCCCGCCGTAGATATCGGCTCCGGCTAAAACGTGGTCTCCAGACTGGAGTAGCATCGTCACGCAATGAGTGGCAGCCATGCCCGAGGCGAACGCGAGCGCGGCACAACCACCTTCCAGGGAGGCGACGGTGCGCTCCAGTGCTTTGCGAGTGGGATTGCCACTACGCGAGTAGTCGAACTGACCCCATTCGCCCGCTCCGGGTTGCACGAATGTGGATGCTAAGTGAATGGGTGGTACGACGGCCCCAGTGGAAAGGTCTCGTTCATTGCCGATATGAATGGCCCGCGTGCGGAACTTCATGAGCGGAGTGCCTGTTCGAGGTCGGCGATCAGGTCCTCGGCATTCTCGATGCCGCAGGAAATGCGAATCATGTTATCGGAGATGCCGAACCGGTTGCGTTCTTCAGGGGTACATTCGTAGTAACTCATAATCAGCGGCTGCTCAATCAAGGATTCTACGCCACCCAGACTGGGTGCAATTCGAGACAGTTTGACAGCGTCCACCACAGCTGCGGCCTGTCGCCAGTCAGCATCTTTTACCAAAAATGTAACCAGGCCACCAAATCCGCGCATGGTCTGCCTGGCAATTTCAAAATACGGGTGCGTTTCCAATCCGGGATAGAATACTTTTTCGATACGCGGATGTGCGGCTAAGAATTGAGCCACCGCTAATCCGTTGTCATTGTGGCGAGCCATGCGGATCTCGAAAGTTTTTAGTCCCCGTTCGAGCAGGTACATATTGTGAGGTGAATTGATGGCCCCCATGATGCCGCGCAGTTTGCGAACGGGCTCTAACTTTTGTCGATCACCAATGATGACTCCAGCCAGCAGGTCGTTATGACCGGCCAAATACTTGGTAGCTGAATGCAACACATAATCAACGCCGAATTCTAAGGGCCGAACGTTATAGGGGGTTGCGAGTGTGGCATCGATAAGTGTTTCGACCTTGTGCCTGCGACCAATGTCAGCGAATCGTTGCAAGTCGACTACGCTGAGGTGTGGGTTGGTCGGAGACTCACTGATCAAGAGTTTGGATTGTGGAGTAAGAGCCGCTTCCATCGCGGCGTAATCACAAGCCTTCACCTGGCGAGTAATGACTCCAAAGCGCGATAAATGTTTGGAGCAGAATTCACGGCTGCGATGGTAGCACTCATCGAAGAAAACCACCTCGTCGCCCGCGTTGAGCTTCGCCATCAGCAAGCCTACAATCGCGGCCATGCCACTAGAGTAGAGTACGGCGTCTTCGCCTCCCTCCAACTCCGCCAATTTGCGTTCGACAACTCGTTCGCCCGGGTTGCCATATCGCCCATATTCTTCGCGAGGCAACTTCTGTTCAATAAAGTCAATGACGGCTTGAGTGTTCTCGAAGGAATAAGTCGACGCGCAGTAAATGGGATCGGTGACTGAATTTCCAGGCTTTTGGCGAGCCTCGCCGGCATGGACTGACAATGTCGAAAGACCAACGGGTTTATCGCCCGGTTGCCACGGAGAGGGGTGCTGCGTCATAGTAGTCGGTTCCGCGAAAAGCGGCTGTCTAAAGAAATTCACCGACGAATCGCGAGCCGATTTCGTCGACTTAAACGATCATCGAGCAAACAAAGCGTTCCACCGACAGGCAACCGTAATCAGCCATGGGCAAACAAAAAAAGCCGCAATCCAACAGGGGATTGCGGCGTTCCGTTGGCACTTTAGCAGAGTAAGGCTGCAAGCGGCCACAAATTCCCGATCCGGCGTATTCTAGTAACCTCACACGGTATCCGCAAGCGTTGTGCTATGGCAGCAGAAATTGTCGCGGCTGACGACCGGCTGCCAAACTGGCGAGCACTCTACCCGTTTCGCTCGCATCATTTGCAGCTAGATGGCCTTCGTTACCACTATCTGGACGAGGGATCCGGCAAACCATTGTTGTTTGTGCACGGCAATCCTACTTGGTCGTTCTACTGGCGAAATCTGATTCAGGCATTCCGCGGCCAACATCGGTGCATTGCGCCCGATCACATTGGCTGTGGCTTCAGCGACAAACCGCAAACCTACGATTATCGACTCGCAAAACATACGGAGAATTTGTTGCATTTGATCGAACGACTCGATCTGCGTGAGATCACATTGCTAGTACATGATTGGGGGGGAGCGATCGGGCTGGGAGCTGCCGTGGCGGCACCGGAACGATTTGCCCGGTGTGTCGTATTCAACACGGGCGCTTTTCCACCTCCGTTCATACCGTTGCGCATTCGTGTTTGCCGAACTCCTGTCGTGGGCGCATTGGCCGTGCGAGGGTTGAATTTATTTGCACGTGCCGCATTGACGATGGCGGTTGAGCATCCCGAGCGCATGACACCGAACGTGTGTGCCGGATTGTTAGCACCCTACGACAGTTGGGCCAACAGGGTCGCGATTCAACGCTTTGTCGAGGATATTCCCTTAACGAGATTACATCCTACCTGGGCAACTTTAGAGGAACTGGAGCGAAAGCTCCCGTCGTTGTCGCCCCGCCCGATGCTCGTGATTTGGGGAATGCGAGACTGGTGCTTCCGACCATCGTGTCTTGAACGGTTACAGCAATCCTTTCCCGCTGCCGAGATTCACCAATTCACGGATGCTGGACATTATGTCGTCGAAGATGCTCACGAACGAATCATCCCGTTGGTGCAGCGGTTTGTATGACCGGGTGGTGAAGTTTGGGTGGCACGCTCTGAGACGCGAGGTACGAGCTTCGAAGGGCGTGGTGAACTCGCACGGCTTTGCGCCGTAAACTGATCTGACACGGATAGTATGTGATCATGTGTAAAGAGAATATTGAAACGCTAAACCGGCTCGCAGCGATTATTTGCACCCATGTTGTCATTGAGCAACTCCTAATTCTTCACGCTGAAAGAGATGAACTCACCATACCCGAGGATAGTGGTTGGCAATTCTTGTGTGGATTGAGCGACCACGACAATCCAGGGGTTGCAAAGGTATGGTTGATCAATGAAGTGTTGGAGTACGAACCCTCGCTATCACCATTCATTGAAATGCCACCTGGAACTGTGCTGACCAGGAAAGATGCTGCAAGCAAATGGGAAGTGGCTGACACCAACGTTTCTTGATTGATCGATGCACCTTGCCGTTCCAATAAGCCGCAATAATCGAAGTAGTGCAAAGGCCGTTAAACCACCCCGGCAAGCGGGATGGCGTTTGGTCCCGGAAGCCAGATCGCGTTTGCATTGCGACACGGAGTGTGCCTACTACAACGACGGAGCGTGCCTACTATAACGACGGGATGATGGCATCGTTCTCGTCAGTTATCATCAGCAAAGCCTTACGAAACGTCACCGTGACTTCGGAGTACTGCGACTATGAAACCTGCATCTGTTATTGTCTCTCTGGGACTGTGCTGTTGCTCGCACGTCGCTTCTGGTCAGCCGGCCGGTAATAACGACGAATCGAAAGTCCCGCCGTACGAATTGCCAGACCCATTGGTTCTAGCCAATGGACAGTCTGTCGGGAACGCGTCAACGTGGAAACAGAAACGGCGTCCTGAACTGCTGGAGCTCTTTCAGTCACAAGTCTATGGCCGTAGCCCAGGCGTGCCGAAGGGAATGAAATTCAAATCGACATCGGTGGAATCCGGGGCCCTTGCCGGTAAGGCAATTCGCAAGGAAGTGTCGGTTTTGTTCACGGGAAAACAGGACGGTCCCAAGATGGATATCTTGCTTTACGTACCCATTGGCGCGACCGCTCCCGTACCTGCGTTCCTCGGTATGAATTTCCGCGGCAATCATGCTGTCAGTTTGGACCCGGGCATAACCCTTTCGCAACAGTGGTTTTCTAACGACGAGAAGCAAGGATTTACGAATCATCGCGCATCGGAGAAATCGCGTGGAGCAGAGGCAAGCCGATGGGCCATCGAGAAAATCTTGGAACGTGGATATGCGGTGGCCACGATTTATTACGGTGATCTCGACCCAGACTTCGATGATGGGTTCCAGAACGGCATACAACCGCTATTTTACAAGGAAGGCCAGACCGAACCCGCCCCTGATGAATGGGGATCGATTGCGGCTTGGGCTTGGGGACTTAGTCGCGCACTCGATTACTTGGAAACGGACCGGAGCATTGATGCCAAACGGGTGGCGGTGATGGGACACTCGCGGCTTGGAAAAACGGCTCTATGGGCGGGCGCTGCGGATGAGCGATTCGCGATGGTAATATCTAACAACTCTGGATGCGGTGGCGCTGCTCTTAGCAAGCGTATTTACGGTGAGACAGTGGGCCGCATCAATAAATCCTTTCCGCATTGGTTTTGCGGTAACTTTAAGAAATACAGCGAGAACGAAGTGGCGTTGCCCGTGGACCAACACATGTTGATCGCCCTGATTGCGCCGCGGCCCGTTTACGTAGCCAGTGCCCAAGACGATCAATGGGCCGACCCCCGCGGAGAATTTCTCGGAGCCAAGCACGCTGATCCTGTTTATCGTTTGCTGGAGACCGATGGTTTTCCGGCTAAAGACATGGCAGAATTGGACAAACCCATAATGGGCACCGTCGGATACCACCTCCGCTCGGGTAAGCACGACGTCACAGATTATGACTGGGAACAGTATTTGACTTTTGCTGACCTGCATTACGGCCGCAGCAAGAGCCAAACCAAGTTGAATAACAAGTAACGTTCACCATCGGAACAACGCCCAAAAATCATCGCCTGAAATACGAATCTTGGAGTCTCCACATGACGCGCACTTTTACGCATATTCCTTCGATCCTTTTGTTGCTTGCTTCCATTGCGATTCTGGCTCCTTGTAACCGAATGCAGGCACTTCGGGCAGCGGAAAATAAACTTGGTGAAAACGAGAAAAAGGCTGGTTGGAAATTGCTATTTGATGGTACGTCGACCAAGGGATGGCGTAACTATCAAAAGGACATGATCAGCGACGGCTGGGTGGTGAAGGATGGCGCGTTGACTCGCGCCAGCGAGGGTGCCGGCGATATCGTTACGGAAGACCAGTACGACCGCTTTGAACTGTCCATCGAGTTCAACATCGCCAAAGAAGGCAATAGTGGGATTATGTTCCACGTCACCGAAGAGGCACCTGCGCCGTGGCACACCGGCCCGGAAATTCAGGTACAAGACAATGTCCATGGCCATGACCCACAGAAAGCCGGTTGGTTATACCAACTTTACCAGCCTCCCAAAGACCCGGCCACAAATGAAATCACCGATGCGGTGCGTCCCGCTGGAGAATGGAACCACATTCATTTGCGAGTCACCCCCGAACAGAGCGAAATCAACGTCAATGGAATTCGCTACACCGTTTTTCAAAAAGGGAGCAAGGAGTGGAATCAGCGGGTTGCCAAGAGCAAGTTCGCAAAGATGCCGCAGTTTGGCAAACC
>JANNPR010001295.1:0-1433 GCA_031400345.1 Planctomycetota bacterium
GCCCAACAATCATGTCCACCACCACACACGTCGTCAACCAATCGCTCCCATTGGTGGGCCCTACAACAAAATCGTATAATCAAACCCGTTGGTAAGCGATTATGACAAATGACCGAGCACACGAAGCCTGCGAAGTCCTGAGTGTTGACATTTTGCACGTCCAGCGGAAGGCCGAACGGCGCCGATGGACAGTGGAAAATGACGGCGTCGTCGGACCCTGGTCCTATTTTGCAAAGATGGGGAAAGGAACGATTCGACTGAACCCAGTTGAGTTTCGCATTTTGACGCTCTTGGTCACCAAACCGTACCATGCGTTTACTCGACGCCGCATTGCGGAAGCCGCAAGCACCAACAGCCATACGGTGACGGAAGAGTCACTTGGCCGATACATCAGGTCTCTAAGAGATCAGCTCGGCTTTTATAGCAACTACGTCCAGAAAGTCCCCTTCGTCGGCTATCGATTTAAGGCCTAAGCGCGGGCCAGTTTTTGGTGACCCGGGCGGTGTGGCACTTTCTGTCCCAACCTACGAAGATGACGTCCGCTTTCGCATAATTTCCAGCAACTGCTCGCCGAATTCTCTGGCGCTCCATAGTGACCGTCCCACACCCCAGCTCTTTTCGACGATCGTCGTATCGATGTCGGCAAAAATAAAATCCTCGCGGTGACGGCGAGTGCGAACCATTATTTCCCCCCAGGGGTCGATGATGTAACTATCGCCGTAGCCCACTCCATCGTAGTTGGCGATGCACTCTTCCTGACCCAGTGACACGTTGTTGCCGCGTACGAAGTACACGACATTTTCCACCGCGCGCGCAGTGTGATCCGCTCGGACATGCATGAAATGATTGATTAACCCGTCTTTTCCGATGTAATTGAAGTGGGGTGAGAAGATCACTTTGGCTCCTTGCATCGCCAGCAGTCGAGCCGGTTCGATGTAGCCGCCGTCCGAGCAGATCACGATCCCGAACTTTAGCCCTTTGTGTTCGAACACCGGGAATTCTCGACCCTGCTTGTGGAACTGCATGTACGCGGAACACTTGCTGTAGTGTCCGAGCAGGTGTCCTTTGTGGACAACCACCGCCGTGTTGTACAGATGTTCGCCGCGAAGCTCGTTGAAACCGACAATGAACGCCGCCTCAAACCGCGCGGACTGGTCGAGCACCTGCATCATCTGCGGCGAATCGATCGCAAAGGCTCCCTCCCGCGCGGCTTCCTCTTTATCCGGGTAGCCGGTCAAAAAACACTCCGGGAAGCAAACGATGTCCACTCGGTCCCGATCTGCTTTTTCCAGACCCGCGACCAGCTTGCGTAGATTGCCCGCGAAATCCGCGAGCTGTGCATCCAATTGGCAGTGACCAATACGCATGAGTTTAGTTCCTACAATTCGTTGTAATTGTATGCACACACCGTGCTCCGTAACGGCGTTGTAGTA
>JANNPR010001191.1:0-6086 GCA_031400345.1 Planctomycetota bacterium
GAATCCTTAGAACCTTTGGCATAACCGAACTTCCATGCGCCTGTCAGATGCTAAAGGTCGAAGATGCCTCATAATCATCTCATTGAGCGCCTACACTTTTCCCGAACTTTCAATTGCCGGTGGAATCCTCGGCACTACAGGGCAGACAGGCAAGGCCGGTCAATTTGCTGGTCTGCTAAACTTTTCCTGTATTACTTTGTAATCGCACGTTCTTCCTACCCTTGCCGCGATACGTTCAGCGGCGAATCAATTAGTCGGCGAGTCCACTATGCAAAACTCCATTGGGAACTGGACGTTCTTGCTGTGTAGTTTGGCATGGTGTTACCCCGCTTACGCTCAAGTACCCGGCGCAAGACCTTACCATCCATACGTGCCTAGCTACGACGGCGGCTTTCCATCACAGAGCGTTCCGTCAGAAGGCGCCGTGTATGGGAATGGCCCCGCCTACAACAATGGCCCGGCATCTTCCGGTCCGGTGGTTGAGCCAACAGACCCGTATTACGCGGGATTTCAGAATGCGATTAACAGCGATGATGCGCGCATTCGAGCTATCGTCCTACAATATTTACACGAAGAAGAGTCCAGGAAGGAAGCAGAAGGTACAGCCGCGAAAGAAGCTGGCTACGAAGTTGGCACCGATTTAGGCATGAGTGCTTCCTGGAACCATGGCCTAGAGCTTTCCTCAAAGCATAAAGATTTTCGCGTGCATGTCGGTGGTCGAACTCAGTTTGATACCGCCTGGTACAGCGTCGATCCCGAGGTGAATGCGAATATCAACATACCCTACGGAGACGGCGCTGACTTCCGCCGCGCTCGTCTGCGAATAGACGGCACGATGTATGAGGTCATCGATTGGGCTGCCGAATACGATTTCATGAATGCGATTCGGGTGCGTAACGCCGCCGGGACGGGAACCGTTGACGAAACCGTGACGGCGCCTACCGACCTATGGTTTCAAATCAAGGAACTACCCCTGGTAGGCAATCTTCGCATTGGAAATCAAAAAGAAGCCATCGGCTTGGAACATCTGGTCAGCAGCCGTTTTCAACCGTTCATGGAACGCTCCTACAATCAAGACGCATTTTACGGAGGAGCCTTCAACGGATTCTCGCCAGGTGCCCAAATATTCGATAACTACGACAATGAGCTGGGACTGTGGCAATTGGGGTTATTCAAACCGGCGAACAGCGTGTTTGCCTACAACACGGGAGACGGCGACTTTGCGGTTACTGGCCGACTGACCCGATTGCTGTGGTACGCCGATGAAGGTAAAGGTCTCTTCCACTTAGGAGTTTCCGGTCGCCAAGCTACCGCCGTTAGCACAGCGGGAGTCGCCGGTCGGCAAATCACTTTCCGCACACGCGATGCAATTCGTAGCGGGATCGCCTCGGTTTGGCCAATTCCTGCCACGACCGGAACGCTTTTCGGCGACGACATGCAGTGGGTGAATAGCGAACTAGCTGCCGTCTATGGTCCGATTACATTTCAAGCAGAGTACCTAGTCAGCGGACTGCAAGATGCGCGCACAACATTTGCCGGCCCAATCGCTGGCACTGCGACGTACCATGGCGGCTATGTGCAGATGCTGTATTTCCTAACTGGAGAACACGACCACTACAACAAGAAGAACGCGGCGTTTGACCGCGTCAAGCCCAATGAAAACTTCTTTTTGGTACGCGGTGATGACGGCTGTACCTGTCTGGGTCGTGGAGCATGGCAAGTCGGCGCAAGATACAACTACCTGGACTTGAACGATGAAGGACTCAATGGCGGCATCCTGCACAATTTCTCAGGAGGCTTGAACTGGTTCCTGAATCCCAACATGAAAGTTCAGTTCGACTACATCGCCACGCACCGCGACGCACCATTAGGCGGCACTACGGGCGATGGATGGATTCAAGGTGTCGGAACTCGTATCGCACATGATTTTTAAGCCTGAGGCTTGAGACTTGACGCTTGAGAACGAACGCGACGTCATCCAGCGGACAGCACAGAAGAGTTTTTCGAAATGAAACGTCATTTGCAATAATCATTCTCCAAACGCGCTGGGAGATTGAGATCCATACTCAGTGAGGCATAGGGCAACCCATATGAAGACCTGGATTTATTTGGCCACAGTCGGCTTTGTGACGTATCTCTCTCACGTCGCTTATGCGGGGCATGGTTGCTGCCCACAGTGTGGGTGCGCAGAGGGCTGCTACGACGAGGTCATCAATTACCGGTGTGTTACCGTTCCGGACGTGAAGCCGATCAAGAAAGTAATTTATCACTGCCAAGAGGTCCCATTTTGCGAACATCGGCTTCCCAAACCAGGACACTGCGCCGACTGCCTGGAATGCAAAGCATGCCCAAAATACAAGAAGGTGTTGTTTAAGAAAGAAATCATTTGTGGGGAAACCTGCGGCACCAAGTGCGTGGTTGAATCCTTCGTCCAGCTGGTGCCCAAGGCGTGTTGCCACTGCGGTCATCTACCCTGTGCGACCGATATCCCGTCCATGCCGGACGAGGCGCCGGTTCCGCCAATCTTTCTCAACGAGCCTCCAATGGGGCCGTCCATCCAGACCGATGAAGCGCCAGTTCCCCCATCTCGAAAAGTTGCTTACCGCTTGCCGTTGGTTCCGAAAGTGAGCGTTAGTAAGTAACCTCTCGTCACCCATCTAATGCAACCGGATAGAACCTTACTCATCGATTGCTGACGGTTGGGCTACCTTTTCGGTAGGCTGCAACGGCGTAACGCCCAACATCAGCAAGGTGGCGAGTAAGGCTAAACCCGCTCCGCAACCAAATGCAACAAGCGGCCCGAACTGCTCGTAAAGCCAGCCAAAGATCAGATTCGATGGAAGGGCCGCAATGCCAATTGCAAAGTTAAACCAACCGAACGCCAGTCCTCTGCGGTTGCTGCCTACCAGCGTCGTCACAAGAGTCTTTTCGGCAGGCTCACTCAGAGCGAAGAAGAGACCGTAGACTAAGAACGTAACCCAGATCTGCCAAGCGTCATGGACCAGTGCGAAGGCCATGTAGACCCCGGCATAAATAGTCCAACCAGCAAGCACCAGGGGCCGGGGTCCAATCTTGTCCACAACATGACCGGCAATCAAATTCCCGCCGCTCTTGACGACGTGAAAGGCGAACCAAAGAAGCGGTAAGAGCGCGGTCGGGACGCCGCATTCTCCCGCTCGTACTAGCAGAAACGCGTCGCTGGAGTTTCCAAGCGTAAACACTACCAACGCCACCAAATATAATCGAAAGTTTCGGTCGAAGGGGGCCAGGGTAAACCGCAGTCGCTCCTGTGGTGGACTCGCAACAGGCGTCTCTCGTAGCCCCAGCAACAGCAGGACAACGACGATCAAGCCGGGAATGAACGTCAGTAGAAATAGCGGCCGCAGTTGCCCGGGCCATGCCAGCAAAAACGCCGACGCCAATAGAGGACCGATGGCGGCTCCGAGATGATCCATCCCGCGATGGAAACCAAAGGCTCGTCCTCGCATCGCCGGGGCGGTCGAGTCGGCGATGAGCGCATCCCGCGGAGATGTACGGATTCCCTTGCCGATCCGGTCAGCGGTTCGTACGGCGAACAAGTGCCACGGGGTCGTAACGATTCCGATCACTGGACGGCAAATCGCCGTCAGCAAGTATCCTAAGACAACAAAGTTCTTACGTCGACCGGCTCGATCCGACCATGCGCCCGACCAGAGCTTGAGAAGGCTGGAAACGGAATCAGCGGCACCCTCAATGATTCCTAGATGAAAGCGATTGCCGCCCAACACGGTCAAAAGGAACTGGGGCATGAGCGGGTAGATCATTTCGCTCGCGATGTCGTTAAGCAGGCTTACCGTGCCGAGCAACTTGACGTTGAGGGGAAGCCGTGGAGATCCAGCGACGGCGGATGGTTCCTGATTCATGCCGCAAATATCCCTCATTTGCGAATAACGTACCCTCGCCCACGGGTCACTACAGTTGTTCGTTTCTTGCGATAGTATCGCTGGCCTACTGGCGCCCTATTCGTTTTAGTGTTACGCGATCTTTTCGTGACTGGGCTTCAATGTCCCGTCGAAGGGAGTCGCATACCAAGTGACAGATTTTCTCCACGACAGGATCATCGAGTCGATACAGCACGAAGGACCTATCTTTGCGGCGAGCGACTAACTTGGCATCAGCCATTTGTTTCAAGTGCTTTGATACTCCGGTCCCACAGCGATTCGCTCCGATTTTGCGACGTTCGGCCGCTCTGGTCATTCCAATTGTGTGTGCGAGCAAACTTCAGACCATTGAACGCCGGGCTGGATGAAGTTGCAACGGCGGACCGGCGGGGGAGCGTGGCACAGCACTTGCTGGTTTAGTTGAATGGTTGATCATTATCCTGTCGCATTCTTGGAGAATTGCCATTCCTCAGGTGACAACGGCGAGTCTGCATGACGACTGCAAAGCGAGGGCCAAAAAGTGCGAGTTTTATCTCTTTCGAATTGGAGGAAACACATGGATCTAAGCAATATTTTCCCCGTGATCCTGGCTGTCGGCTTTGTGATCCTGTGGCTGTTCGTGCTGCCGCGCATGGGTGTGCAGACGTGAGCAACCCGCCAGTGCCCGTCGGGCACTTCGCAACCGGACAAACAAATATTCGGTAAACAGTCCCCTTCCGATACCGACATCCTGAAAAGGGAGGATGATCCATGAAAAATCCTTTAACCATGGAAATCGTGGTCGCCGTACGTCCGCAGAAGAAGTTATGCGGCATACCAACCCGAAGCGTCAGAGCGTCAGCGAGGATTCACGGTTTTTACCTCGCTGACGCTTCGGGTTGGTGTACCTTTCCCATAGGCTAAAGACAAACGCACGCGATTCGGCACTGCTTCATGCGGAGATAACTTTTGAATTCATCGCCGTTACCAAGCGAACCGGATGAAGACCCTCGCATCCGTTTCGCCGGCGAGCGAACATTGCTCGCGTGGATTCGCACTGGTCTGGCCATGATGGGACTGGGTTGCCCTCTGACCTACTCGGCGACTGCAACTTCGCCGCCGGCTCGTGTGCCAAGTGCCTGGTAGATGCCGAGCCGATAGGGAATGTGGGTCGGGTCACTTGAATCGATGGTTGCGTTGATAAAATGTATTGATCCGTCGCAGTAGGCAAAATGTGCGCCGCCTACATGTCGGCTGCCGAAGATGCGCCGTAAGTCGTTCGGCTGGGGAGTAGAATTCGGCCCCGTGCGAGTCGTCGCCAAACTTCCAGGGAACATGGTGTTCGGTGTCCCCGCCCACATCGAAGCATGCGGCAAAGTAGCATCGACGGTAACCTCACCAAGTGCGAGGGTGTTGCTTAATCCATCAAGGATTTCGTTAAAGCTGATGCCGCTGTTTGGAAATATCACCCCAGTATCAACGAAGGCATCGACGCCTACATCTTTCATTCCAGCATAATTCGATGCGCCCATCTTAAAAGTAACTAGCGTGTGTGGGGCAGGCTGAGGCGAAGGTGGCGGTTGATAAGGCGGGGGGTAGCGCAGGAATGGCGTAATAAAGTTGACCAGTACATACTCTGGACCGGTCTCGGACGGGCACCGAAATGCAGGTAGCGCCATCCCGGCAATTCGCCGGTTGGGATCGTTACCGCCTGAATAGCCATAGATAAAGCGGTTGAAATCGATCTCGCCATGTTCCGCACTCCGATCTAGAAATGGCAATACATGTGCCGCCCACGACCAACCCGTACCATCGACGTCGTTCGTCCACACATAACCGGGCGGAAACTGCTTATTAATATCGTGGTAAAAATGAGCAGCCAGTGCTAACTGCTTGAGGTTGTTTTTGCATTTCACGCGACGACCCGCCTCGCGAGCCGCTTGTACGGCTGGAAGCAGCAACGCTACAAGAATCGAGATGATAGCAATTACCACCAGCAGCTCGATTAGTGTCAGTCCGCGATTTGGTCGAGATAATGACATGCTTCCTCCGCCTGAACGGAAAGGTATGTAAAGCGAATTGTAGCCGTTACGATCATACTCGGATATGTAGTTCCGCCAAGACGTCGGAAGTGAAGCAGGCGGTCAGGGCTCACTTGTCATTGGGCCAGAGTTTGTTTTTGTTCCA
>JANNPR010000001.1:0-1295 GCA_031400345.1 Planctomycetota bacterium
GAACAGGACCGCGATCAACGACACGAAGGTCACGACCAAAAACAGGTACCACAAAAATGTGGGGACCACGGAGGGACCTTTGGGGTCGGCGCGTCTTGGGCTCTGTGGGTTCTCTTGACTCATTCGCGTCCTCGATTTCGCCGATCTTTACTGGTGAAAGTTAAGTTCCGTATCCTAAGTTTGAAATATACCGCGTCCAAGTCATTGGGGCCGTTTCGACGCGGTGAGTGAATCGGAAAATTGCCGTAGGCTTCAATCCGGGTTGTCCCTATTCACTCCGAGCCCTAGAATCTGTATCCAATTCAGGTCAAAGGCGTTGCTGGATAGGGTCTTACGTACACGCGGCTATCCAAAAGTGTAGTCTGTTGCTCCGCGTTGCGAGTACACGATGCGGAGCGGTATGCCACTCTACAGGGATTTGTGCCACCTTACAGGGATTGCAGCGCAGCTTTGAGAGACGTTGGATTTTCGTCCAGTCCTGACACGAGAGATTGGGTCCTAACCAGGTCAACAGTTTAGCGAACTCCTTCTAGGATAACGTGGGTCGCTGTATGGGCAACCTTGCTCGAAATGTTGCGATCCTCGGAGCGACCGGTAGTATCGGTCGTAACACTTTGGATGTGGTCCGAGCTTCGGGCGGCCGGCTGAAGGTCATCGGTTTTACCGCGAATAGCAGTTTGGCGGAACTGTGCCAGTTGGCCGAACTCCATCGGCCACGGTGGGTTGTGGCAACCGATGTAGATGCCGCAGGTCGTTTCGATTGGTCGAAAATGCCCGCTACCACAGAATTATTTTGCGGACCTGATGGCGTGCAACGACTTGTGACGCACGAGGAAGTGGATGTGGTCGTGGCGGCGATCGTTGGCAGCGCCGGACTGCGGGGAACCTGGTCCGCGCTCGAAGCTGGCAAGACTGTCGCTTTGGCGAACAAAGAAACCTTGGTGATGGCCGGTCCGCTGGTAATGAAATTGGCCGCGGAACGTGGTGCGACGATTTTACCAATCGATAGCGAGCATTGCGCCGTGTTTCAATGCCTGCAGGCTGGGCGACGCGACCAACTTAGGCGGATAGTGCTAACGGCAAGTGGTGGACCGTTTTGGCGCTTTACCAACGGACAAATGACCAACGTGACGGTTGAGGATGCATTGGCGCACCCTACCTGGGACATGGGACCAAAAATCACCATCGACTCCGCGACTATGATGAACAAAGCCCTGGAGATCATTGAAGCTCGCTGGCTGTTCAATCTGGAACCCGACCAGATCGCGGTCATGGTCCATCCACAATCGGTAGTC
>JANNPR010000073.1:0-7257 GCA_031400345.1 Planctomycetota bacterium
TGTTAGGGCGACAATGCGTTTCATCCTCAGCAATCGTAATCCTTATGAATAAGCGCGTAACGTGGTTTTCTCGCATACTGTCAATCGTCCTACCTCTGATGGTGGTCGCCATAGGGGTTTGGGGGATGTTGGCGCTGGCCAATCGGAAGATCGAACCTAGAAGTCCACGAGGTGCCGCCGAACCCCCGCTGGTAACCACTGTCGAAGTTGTCACGCACACGGGAGGATTGGACCTGGAGCTAGAGGGGGTGGTTACGCCATTTCGAGAGATCACGCTTGCCGCGGAAGTTCCCGGTCGCGTGATCCGTAAGGTAGACAATTGTCGAGCCGGCCGTTTTGTGACGCGGGGCGAAGTGTTAATGGAGATCGATCCGAAGGACTATGAACTTCAGGTTCAGCAATTGGAAAGACAGCTCGCCCAAGCGGGATCCAATCTAGAAGACTTGTCGGTCGAGCAGTCGAATACCGACGCGCTGATTGAGTCGGCTCGAGAAGATCTAGAGCTGCAACAAGTGGACCTGAAAAGAGTAGAAAATTTGCGCGGGTCCCTTTCCGATTCCGAAGTCGACAAAGTACGACGAACGGAGTGGGTATCGCGAAACGCGCTGTTGATCTTACGCAATCAATTGCAATTGCTGAGGTCTCGCCGGCGGGGCTTGGAAAGTGCCAAAGAGTTGGTCGAGTCGCAATTGGAAAAGGCTCGTCTGGATCTGCAACGAACGATTGTCAGAGCGCCCGCGGATGGCTTGATCGTCCGCGAGAATGTCGAGCAAGACTCGTATGTGCAAAAGGGCGCCGAAATGGTCGTCGTGGAGGACACGTCCCGGGTGGAAGTAAAATGCAATCTGCAGATGGAAGATCTGCAATGGATTTGGAATCAGACGGCGGTGAGCACATCCGCATCGGCCGACGCATCCGCAACGGAATCCGTGGCCGCCAGCTATGCACTGCCGAAAACGCCCGCGACGGTTATGTATCAACCGATCCACAATCTTGCGACCTACAAGTGGCAGGGAGAATTGTCCCGATTTGACGGAATCGGCATGGACGAGAAAACTCGCACTGCCCCCTGCCGAGTCACCGTTGCCGAGCCTCAGAACGTGTTGGTGGAAGCGAATGGGGCCGCCGAATTCCCAGGCGGGCCAAAAGCGCTGATGCGCGGCATGTATGTGCATGTGTTAGTTCATACGCAGCCTCAGAATGAGTTTCTGCAAGTACCTGAAGCGTCGATCCAGCCAGGCAAAAAGATTTTGCGCGTACGCTCTGGCAAACTGGAATTTGTCGGTCCCGTCGTGTTAGCAAAACGTATCGATCAGCGAACGGGCTCCGAAACGCAAACACGAAAGTACTTTCTGGTGCCCACATCCGAATCCGGACTTCAGGCCGGCGACCATGTTGTCAACAGTCCGCTGGCCATCGCCGAGCCCGGCATGGTAGTACGAGAGCAACTCGAACGTAGCTTGTCCTCGGAAACAAGAACCGTGAAAGGCGACGACCTGCGAGCCAAGATTCGAACACCAGCCAATCAAGATATTCTGTAACCATCAATGAAGTCGATTATCCGCTGGACCGTCGAGAATTCGCCCGCCGTCAATACGCTGATAGTCACCGTAATGGTGGTTGGATCCGCCGCTCTGTTGCTCATGCAACGGGAGACGTTTCCCGAGTTTGAATTGGATATGATCTTGGTATCAGTCCCTTATCCGGGCGCACGTCCCGCGGAAGTCGAGGAGGGGATATGCCAAAAACTCGAAGAAGCTGTTCAGCCCATCGCCGGCATTAAGAAAGTGACCTCGGTTGCACAAGAGGGTCTGGGGTATGCCGTCATCCAGTTGGAAGCTCATGTCGCCGATTCACAGCGAGTTCTGAATGAAGTCCGATCGAAAATCGATCGCATCCCAAGCTTCCCCGAACAAGCGGAAGATCCGGACATCATCGAGGTTACCTTTAGGCTGCCGGCCATCCGCTTGGCAGTGAAAGGCCCTGAACGTCCCGGCGGCGATGCGGAATTTGATGCTGTCAGCGAGATCGCTTTACGCGAACTAGCGGAGAAAATCCGCGACGATCTCTTGCAGCTAAAAACCGTGTCTCAAGCCAACCTGTTGGGCGCCAAAAACTACCAAATTGACGTGGAGATTTCCGAGGACACTCTGCGTAAGCACGGCCTTTCATTACAGCAGGTCGCCCAAATTGTTCGGCGTCAGAATATCGAACTTCCAGGTGGTTCGATGCGGACCGACTCCCAGGAAGTGCTGCTACGCGGAAAGAATAAACGATCTTTAGGAGAGGAGATCGCCCTGATTCCGTTGATGTCGCAGCCCAACGGAGTGGTGTTGACGATCGGGGAGTTGGGAGAAGTCCGCGATGAGTTCGACGATACGCCGTCGTTGAGTCGAGTTGATGGAGTGCCGGCACAGGTAATTTCCGTCGATCGCACTGCGGACGAAGATTTGTTGGCGATCGTTGCCGATGTCAAAAAGTTCGTCAGTACCTATCCGCTGCCCGCCGGTTATGAGCTCCAGACATTTCAGGATCAGTCCATCGATGTCCAAGAACGCATGACGATGTTGACCAACGACGGCTTGCAGGGATTGTTCCTGGTTTTTTTAGTGCTCGCGATTTTTCTCGACCTGCGACTGGCGTTCTGGGTCTCGATGGGCATGCCGGTGGCCATCCTTGGAGCCGCGATTTACTTGTACCTAGCCGGCCACACGCTCAACATGTTGACGATGTTCGGGTTCATGATGGCGCTGGGAATCGTGGTCGACGATGCCATTGTCATTGGCGACAACGTACACGCGCATTTGCAGCGAGGGGCATCGCTGGTCGATGCGGCCGTGAATGGGACCTTCGAGGTGCTGCCGTCCATCATGGCGTCGGTAGCTACCGCCACTATTGCATTCATGCCCATGCTGTTCGTTTCCGGAATTATGGGCAAGTTCATCGCGGTATTGCCTGTCGGCGTTATCGCCACGTTGATCGTCTCAATCGTCGAAACGACTTTCACGCTTCCCTGCCATTTGGCCCATAAGGAAAGTCTCCTCCTGAGGTTATTGGGCATGGCCTTTTACCCTCTACGACCATTGCATCGTTTGTTGAAGTGGCTGAATGTCTGGAGTGAACGTGGTTTGGAGCGGTTGTCAGAGAAAATCTATATCCCGCTGGTGACGCGCGTACTGCAAAAACCGTGGCTCGCAATCAGTGTTTCGGTTGCCACCTTGATTGTCACATCCGGATTTATCAAAGGTGGCATTACTCCCTGGGTGGTGTTTCCCAAGATGGACAACAGTGCCATCTTGGCCAAGATTGCCTTTACTGACGGAACGCCACTTCGGGTAACCGATGAGGCCACGAAGCGCGTCGAGGACGCCATACGTCGAGTTGGCGAAAAACACGCTGCCAATGGCCAAACGGTGGTAAAGCTCATTCACCGGAGGGTGGGCCAAGTCACGGGTCTTAGCTCCGGAGGTCCTGAAGCTCCTACCTATGGTAGTCATGTGGGCCTGGTGGAGGTGGAGTTGGAACCCGCCGGAAACCGCGCCATCAAAAGCGATGTGATTCTTGCGGAATGGCGAGCCGAGGTGGGTGAGATCTCCGGAACGGATCTCCTTACCTTTGGTTATCCCAGCTTCGGGCCGGGTGGCACTCCCGTCGAGTTCAAACTGCTGGCGCCCAAGTCGGAGATGCCGGATTTAGAACGCGCTGTCGAAGAATGCAAACGAGAGTTGGCAACGAAACGGGGCGTTTTTGATGTGGCAGACGACTGTCGACCTGGCAAGTGGGAATACCAGCTGCAGATCCGCGATCACGCACGCGCTATGGGCGTAACCGCCGCCGATCTCGCCGAAACAGTGCGCGCGTCGTACTACGGTGAAGAGGTCATGCGTCTGCAAAGGGGCCGGCATGAGGTCAAACTAATGGTGCGCTATCCTCGAGCCCAGCGGCGATCCTTGTCCGATTTCGAAGAGATTCGAGTGCGGACAACGGATGCCGCCGAGCGGCCATTGACCGAGCTAGCGGAGATCAACATCGAGCGCGGTTACTCCGAGTTGAATCGGCTTGATCGGATGCGATGTATCACGATCTCCGCCGACATCGACGAGGCCGAAGGGAATGCCAGCCAGGTGGTGTCGGACTTGCAGGCCAACTTTATGCCTTCGTTGCTGGAAAAGTTTCCTAACATTCGCGTTCGCTGGGAAGGGCAGCAAGAGCAAACCAATGAATCGATTCGAAGTTTGGCGTTTGGCTTTGGCGCGGCACTGCTGGGGATGTTCGTGGTACTTACACTGGAGTTTCGCTCCTATTTTCAGCCCTTCTTAGTCATGATCATTATTCCGTACGGTTTTGTGGGAGCCGTGTGGGGGCATGCCTTGCTGGGACTGCCGATTACTTTGTTCAGTGTCTTCGGATTGGTTGCACTGACGGGGGTGATGGTCAACGATTCGATCGTGCTGATCGATTTCATTAATGGTCACGTGCGAGAGGGCATGCCTTTGATGCAAGCCGTGGTCGAGGCCGGTCGACAACGCATGCGACCCATTTTGCTAAATTCGGCGACCACGATTATTGGGCTCGTGCCGCTGCTAATGGATCGTTCATTTCAGGCACAAGCCGTCATCCCCATGGCGGTGAGCATGGCCTTTGGCCAGATGTTGTCGACGACGATCGTGCTGCTCCTAATGCCATCGTTTTATTTGATCTGCGTGCGCTTTGCCGAGTGGCTGTCCGGTTTGTTTAGTTCGCCCGAACAGGAGTTTGAACACGGACAAGCCGTATCCGGGGGTTAGTTGGCTGCCTACGGGGCACGTGGACGTCTACGATACATTCCTTCCCTAATGCCATCCCATCGTTTCACCGCGTTGACACATCCCGCCGAACAAACCTAGAATTCGCGGTTTCCTTTCGCGTCCGCTTTTTGGGCACAGTGAACTCTCGAGGTTCTGTTCCCAAAGCTCAGGGACCTATCGCGGAGACATAGCATTGCAAGAGGCCATACAAAAGGCCGATACGCTTCTGGAGGCATTGGGCTGGATTCGCCGCTTTCGTGACAAGGTGGTGGTCATCAAGCTGGGGGGCAGCTTTATGGACGACGAACATGCCTTGCGGCATGTGCTGCTCGACATTGTCTTCATGGAAACGGTGGGTATGCGACCTGTGGTCGTGCATGGGGGGGGGCCAGCCATTAACCGGGCCATGGATGAAGCGGGCATCCTACCGCGTTTCATACAAGGCCGCCGGTATACCGATGAACCTACATTGCGAATTGTGGAACAGGTTCTAGGGGTTGAGACTAACGAGCGATTGGCGCAGGAAATCGAAAAGTTGGGCGGACGTGCAATGAATCTCAATTTCCGCACCACCAACGTGTTGTTTGGAGAGAAGCTGCTGCTGCCTGGTGACGATGGCAAGCCGGTTGATTTGGGATTCGTCGGCGATATCACCCGAGTCGATCGGGGAGTGATCGAAAAGCTTTGTTACGCCGGTCAGGTGCCAGTCATTCCTTCGTTATGCCAGGATCAACATGGTCAGAAGTATAATGTCAACGCGGATTCCGCCGCGACGGCAGTGGCAGTGGCATTAGGAGCGGAGAAGTTGGTTTTCATGAGCGATGTGAGCGGGGTTCGCCGCGACAAAAATGATCCGCAATCGCACATTCACACGCTAACCGCTAGTCAGGCGCGCGAACTCATTTCCACTCGCGCGATCGATTCAGGAATGATACCCAAGGTGGAAGGTTGTTTGGAGACACTCCACAAAGGTGTGCGAAAAATCCATATCATCGACGGCCGGTTGCGCCACTCGCTTTTGCTGGAGATCTACACCACCCTCGGCGTCGGCACTCAAATCGTGGCAGACGACGCGAATTAATACTGCTTCCCCTGCTGAGAATGATTTCAGTTGTAATTCTTGAGGAGAAAAAAAAGTGGCAGTTGCAGAAGGACTCGGCTCGCAGCAGACCGTCGAATTATTCAAAAAGTACGTGATCGCGAATTACACTCGCTACCCGGTTAACCTGGTGCGAGGCGAGGGTTCCTGGGTTTGGGACAGCGAGGGTCAGCGCTACTTGGACTTGTTCCCCGGTTGGGGATGCAACTTACTCGGCCACTGTCCCCCCGCTGTAGTGCAGGCCGTTCAAGACCAAGTTGCAACGTTGATCCACGTTCCCAATACTTGGCATATGGAAGCCCAGGGCCGCTGGGCACAACTGCTATCCGAACGAAGTTTCGGGGGGCAGGCATTCTTTTGTAATTCCGGCGCCGAGGCAAATGAAGCTGCCATTAAGCTGGCACGGCTTCACAGCCCGCAAGGTCGATATAAAATCATCACCTTTACGGGCGGGTTCCACGGTCGAACTTACGGAGCGATCACGGCCACGGCTCAACCTAAATATCACGAGGGTTTAGGTCCGATGTTGCCAGGATTCGTCTATGCACCATTCGGCGACTTGAACAGCGTCGCTCAGAAAATCGACGACGAAACTTGCGCGATCATGGTCGAACCGGTTCAAGGTGAAGGAGGGATTCGCATCCCGCCCCCAGACTTCCTGCCAGGCCTACGGCGTTTGGCCGATCAGCATAAATGCTTGTTGATCCTGGACGAGGTGCAGTCAGGATGCGGTCGAACGGGCGAATGGTTCGCATATCAGCATTTTGACGCCGTGCCGGATATTATGACGTTGGCCAAGGCGTTGTGCGGAGGTATCGCCGGCGGCGCCATGCTCGCAAAACCGGAAATTGCGCAGAGTTTACGCCCGGGTACCCATGCCGCCACCTATGGTGGCAACCCGATTGCGGCTCGGGCAGGTATCGCCACACTGGAGACCATTGAAAGCGAAGGGTTGTTAGAACGAGCCACGGCGGTGGGTGAAATATTTCGACGTCGAATGCGCGCTTTGCAGGATGAGTGTGAACTAATTCGTGAAGTGCGAGTGTTGGGCGTCATGATCGGCATCGAACTGCAGATCGAGGGGGCTGCCGTGGTGAAGGCCTGCCTCGATCGCAACCTGTTAGTCAATTGCACTCAAGGAACAGTGATTCGTTTACTGCCCGCCATGACGCTCACCAACGAACAGGCCGAGGAGGGTTGCGACATCCTCACGACCGTTTTGAAAGAACATAGCCCGTAGAAGATCGCAGTAGTAGGCACACTCCGTGTGCCTCCTGCAACTACGCTCGTGAATTTGCGACGGTTCGCTTTAGACATCCTTAATGTTAGTATACCGAATGCGACATCTGCTCAACCTATTAGAGTTGTCGC
>JANNPR010000116.1:0-1214 GCA_031400345.1 Planctomycetota bacterium
ATGTCGGCGCGATGGTCGATATTGGCGTCCGCCATCGCCTGTTCCGGCGACATGTATTGCGGCGTACCGGGGTGGTGGCCGGTGCACGTAACGCTGACATCGTCACTGGCGCGTGCCAAGCCGAAGTCCGTGAGCAGCGTCCGTTCGATGCCCTGTTCCAGCAGAATGTTCGACGGTTTCACGTCGCGGTGAACCAGCCCTTGCGCGTGCGCCGCGGCCAGCCCGGCCGCCGTTTGGAATCCGATTCGCAAGATTTCACACAGCTCCAACGGGCCTTCGCGATCCAGTCGCTGCTGCAGCGATTCGCCGGCGACGTAGTGCATCACGAGAAACGGCGAGTTGCCTTCTGTTTCAACATTGTGAATCGCAACGACATGCTCATGCACGATCGCCGCCGCCGCGCGGGCTGCTGAAACGAAGTTCTTCGTCGTTGGCGATGAACGGTTGAAAAACTTGATCGATAGCAAGGTGGTAAGGGCGTGTTACTTTGGCATCTATCGCGAGAAGGACGACATCGGAATCATCGGCTGGGCTTTCGCATCCGAGGACGATGCCAGGAAGACTCACAAAGCTCTCGCAGCGAGCTACGCCAAGGAGCCAGAACGGTTCAGATTGTGGCACGAAAAGAAATACGTAATTTGGCTGTGGCGGGATCCAGGCACAACGGATTTATGTTTCCAACATTTCGAGCAGTTTGTGACATCCAGGGTTGAGCCCCCGTCAAACGGGTCAGGGCAAGCGAATCCTAAAA
The DNA here is from genome assembly GCA_031400345.1 of Planctomycetota bacterium. Taxonomy (GTDB): domain Bacteria; phylum Planctomycetota; class Planctomycetia; order Pirellulales; family Pirellulaceae; genus JANNPR01. The sequence continues at coordinate 752 of JANNPR010000116.1, forward strand.
AAGGCGAACAAGCTGACCCCGACAAGCCTGACCAGGTCCCTAACGATAGGGCGCAAAGTGTCCGTGCAACGAAAGCGACGCAGATTGCCAAAGCATGGGCCGAGTCTCTCTTGACCGGCCAAGTGGCTGTTACGACCACGCTATCCGAGGTTCCTTTTGCTTGGGATCGAAAAGAGATAATTGAATCAAGTGTCGACTTGGAAAGGCGGTTCAGTAGGGTTGCCAAAGAGAAAGGCCCTCGCGACGTTCGAGTCACCAAGGTCGAAGTCCTGCGAGACGAGAAGTCCGTTCCGAAGGACGCATCGCCCGCAGACATGATCATCGTAAAGGTATGGATCGGTGATGACGGGATGGAGATTGCCGTCCAGCCAGGCGATGCATATCGAGTCGTGGGGTTCAGTGACTGAGACTTGACGGCGCGGATCTGCGTGCCCCGGTAGGATGACGCGACGGAAGTGTGGTG
>JANNPR010000120.1:0-2317 GCA_031400345.1 Planctomycetota bacterium
GATTCAGAGCGGCGCGAGCTTGTTTGGGGTCACCTTTGACGACTTCGATGACCTGCGCACCGGACGTGCGAAGTGCCGCGGCCAGTGAGTCAGCAAACTCGCTGTCCTCGCGGACATCACGAACGGCGATCATGACAGGCACACTCTGGCCATGGTCGGCAACAATTTGGCGAGCCAATCTTTTTGCGGCCGCCCCATCGGATGGGTGTTGCTCAGTGTACGTGACGGCACTCACCAATGCACAAAGTACAAGCAGGACAACCAGCATGCCGTAATGCGACAGCAATTTCTCAATCATGTATTGCTTATATCACCCGCGCTTTTTCCACGAGCAACCGACAAAGGGTTCGTTAGGCTGGGGTAAGTACTTGCAATTTCACGCCAGCAACGAAATCTTTCACACGAAGTCGGTATTCGGTCATATGGGCGGCATTCAAATGTGCTTGGAGATGTCTGAGACTTTCCCACTTCTCGACGATGGTTACTAGATTTTCACGAAAGGGAACTTGGGCTGCGATTTCTGTATGAAGGTCGATGGCTGGACCGTATTCAATGCAGCCTGCTTCGGCCTTGACCAGCGGCATGAGCCGGCGAAATTCGGCTAAAAAGGCGTCTTGCTTTCCTGGATTAACGTCTACCGTAGCAATCACGTGAATCATAGATGCTCCTGGGCAGTTTTCGCTTTGTTACCGTGCGTGAGAGATCGTATTGTGTGCCGCGACACTCCGACAAACAATCCCGCGAGAGTGGCCCGCCAGTACCGTTCACGGATTGGGAAAGTAAGTTATTTCGAGCGTCGATACGAAGGAACAGGAACCCTGATTCGCCAATCAACATAAGTAACCATGTCATCTTTCCATTTTTGCTTCGTATTTTCGCATCTCGTGTTTTCGTGATTCGTATTTAAATCGCGTTTCGCGGGATTGTTGAATCCTGGCGAGTCTGGAGGCAAAGAACGAGATTAGGTTCTCGCTTCGTTCTTCTCGAAGCAGAGGGCCACTTTAACGGCACACTACCGTCACCTCTCGCCTAACGTGCGGATGCTGTAGGTTGTCCGGGTGTCCGAGTCTTCGTGATCCAAACGGCGATCGCTTCGACAACGATTGTTAACACGGCTGCGACCACAAAGATCGTAAAGAACAGATTCAGTCCTCCCTGAAAAATGCGAGTCTTATCGCCGGCCTTCCAACCCTCGGAAAGAAGCTGCCAAAATCGCCCCGTGACCAATTGGTAGCTAGCCGTAATTGTCGTGGTGATCACGAACACCATCGGAATCACTGTTAACCACGCGTAGCGGGTACGACCCGAGTTGATGGCCACCGTGCTGACCACTGCCAGTGCGATCACAGCTAACATTTGGTTGGCGATGCCGAACATAGGCCAAATCGTTTCGATCGATCCGGTCGCGATCAGGCCGCCCCATCCTGCCGTAACAGCCGCGGTGGAAAAAATGGCACCAGGTAACCAATCCGTTTTGTCAAATGGCTTGTAGACCTTTCCGAGTACCTCCTGCAACAGGAATCTGGCGATACGCGTGCCTGTGTCTATCGTGGTCAGGATGAACAGAGCTTCGAACATAATGGCAAAGTGGTACCAATATTTCACGACACTCTCGACAGACCAACTACTGGAAAATCGGTTCATGGCTTGGGTAAATATTTGAGACATACCGACAGCCAATGTAACGGCCCCACCCGTTCGGCCACGGAGTGACTCGCCCCCAACTTGAGCTTCGATCACGGACAAATTGTCGGTCGCGGCATCCATTTTTTTCAGTGTCTCCGCGTATTGCTCAACTCGCGACAAATCGATGTTGATGGCCCAGTAATCCCCTTGGGGCAAAGAGGCAGCTGCGAAGAGTGCCACCACGGCAACCAAGCCTTCAATCAACATGGCTCCATAACCGATCATGCGCACATGACCTTCGGAGGAAATCATTTTGGGCGTTGTTCCGGACGAGACTAACGCATGAAATCCTGAAATGGCGCCGCACATAACGCAAATAAAACAGAACGGAAAGATGGCTCCATTGAAATAAGGCCCCCCCCCGCCAGCAAAGAACTCATTGATTGCAGGCGCCTCAAGCTTGGGGTTTGCCACAAGAATTGCACCGACCAACAAACCCACGGTGCCGATCTTGAGAAAACTCGAGAGGTAGTCTCGCGGGCACAGCAGCAGCCAGACAGGTAACACCGAGGCTACGAACCCATACAGGCAAATGGCGATAATCGTGGCTTCGCGTGAAAGCGAGAAATAAGGCTCCCAAGCCGAGCCTGGAATCCAGTTTCCGGCAACCGTCGCGGCCAATGTGGCGACG
>JANNPR010001212.1:0-1960 GCA_031400345.1 Planctomycetota bacterium
TATTAATGTGCTGCAACCCGCGGATTTCGTCATGTGCCCCAGGTATGAGGTTGGCTCGATGCAGAGATCGCGCCAGAGCCGGATACAGCACATCATCGATTAATGAACTCTTGCCACTGCCGCTGACCCCGGTTACCGCAGTTAAGGTGCCCAGCGGGATGGCGACATGCACATCTCGCAAGTTATGGTGTCGAGCACCAACAATTTCGATCATTTGCAGGCCGGAGTTAAAAATGTTGTTCGCCGCTTTGGCATTCTTCTGCGCGTTTGCGGTCGTGCCCAAACCGCAGGGGACGCGTCGGTTCGCGGGTACGGGAATCGCCTTCTTGCCGGTCAAATACGGGCCCGTTACCGAACCGCGGCGTTTGCCTATTTCCGCAGGTGTACTTTCGGCCACAATCTGACCGCCGAGCTTTCCGGCGCCGGGCCCAAAGTCACAGATGTAATCGGCTTCAGCAATAACCTCACGATCGTGCTCAACCACAATCAAGGTGTTCCCCAAATCGCGTAACCGGTGAATGGCTCGCAAGAGTCGCCGATTGTCACGAGGATGCAACCCGATCGTGGGCTCGTCGAGCACATATAAGACTCCGCAGAGACCGCTACCCAGTTGGCTGCCCAAACGAATACGTTGCGCCTCGCCATTGGATAGCGTCGCCGCGGGGCGCGATAGCGTTAGATATTCCAGGCCGACGTCTACGAGGAACTGTGTGCGATTCTGAATCTCGCGAATGAGTTCGCCAGCGATCTTACGTTCGCGAACGGTCGGCTTCCAATCCTTGAGGCATTGATGAAAATCACCCAACGGCATGCGGCAGAATTCATCGATGGTGCGTTCTCGAAAGCGAACGGCGGACGCATCATCGCGCAATCGGCTACCCGCACACGTCGAACAATCGACCTCGCCAACAAACTGCTCCAGTCGCGATCGAAGCGTAGGAGATAGACGTGCCGCTTCTTCCAATGCGGGATAGATACCTTTGAATTGGAAACGGAACGAGTAGGGCGTTTTGCCGTCCGACGCACTTACCTCGAACCATTCGTCCTCCTGGGCGCCGTGCATCACGATGCGCCGATACCGACCGCTGAGCTGATCGAAGGGAACGTCTAGCGGCAGACCCGTCCCACGTGACAAGCTCGCCAGCATTGCTTGCGAGATTGGGTGGTCCAAGTTAGGCCAAAGATCCAAGGCCCCTTGCTTGAGCGTCAGTTTTGGATCTCGCAACAAAGCGGCGGGGTTTGCTCCGACTTGCACACCTAACCCTTCGCAAGCGGAACACCAGCCCAACGGGCTATTAAATGAGAAACTGTGAGGCGTCAACGGCTCGAAACTTCGACCACAACGGTGACACGCCATATACTGGCTGTGCACTACGATCTCCCAACGCGACTCCGGAATGTCGTCGTTCGGGTGCGCGACATGCATCCGTCCTTTTCCAAGAGCCAATGCGTTTTCCACGCTATCGGCAATGCGCGAGCGGGCCTCGGGACGCACCGCGATGCGGTCGATTACTACCTCCACTTTGTGTTTGCGGCGACGATCGATTTCGGGGGGGCTGTCGACGGAGTACGTTTGGCCGTCGATTCGCACTCGCGGATAGCCCGATCCGCGGATCTCGGTCCAAAGCTTTTCATACTCCTCGCCGACCTCGATTTCGACCGGCGCCATCAGGTACAGCTTTTTTCCCCGCACCTCGGACATAATCTTGTCGATGATCTGGTCGGCCGATTGAGTACCGACGGGTACTTCGCAGGCCGGACAATGGGGTTGTCCGAGGCGTGCCAACAGGATCCGCAAGTAGTCGTATATCTCCGTGACCGTGCCAACCGTCGAGCGCGGCGTGTGACCGAGGTTCTTTTGTTCAATCGCGATCGCAGGAGACAAACCCTCCACATGATCCACTACGGGCTTCTGCAACTGGCTCACGAACTGACGTGCATACGAACTTAGGCTTTCCAC
>JANNPR010000188.1:0-4468 GCA_031400345.1 Planctomycetota bacterium
CGTTTGAAGCGGCTAAAGAAGAGCGTCAGCCGGAGCATTGGCCTCATTGGAGTCTCCTGACAATTGCTGAGTGCTGCAGTCGCGTGTGCACGTTGGGCTTAGAGCCCCAAGGAATGGTCCGAATCGGCATGTTGCACTACAACACAGCCGAAGAAGTAGAGCGTTTAGTGCACGAGCTGAGGTCGATTTCAAAGTAGGGTGGGACAAGCAAAGCGCCGGCCCACCAGATCTTGGGGTGGCACGTCCCTGACGAAGCTCGTCTCAGCGAGCCAGGAAAGGCGTGGCGCGCCTCACCACGCCCTTCCACCGCTCGTTCTTCGCTTTTCAGGGCGCGCCACCCAGGCTCCGGCCGGATCGGTCGGTCCCACGCCCTTCGATTGCTCGTTCCTCGCGTCTCATGGCGTGCCACCCGGGCTGATCAGCGGTTGCGGACACAGGTTTACTTACGCCCGTCACATGAGCCAATTTATTCCCACCAACAAGATGCCTAACAGTCCCATAATCAGAAGTGTTCGGCGATTAGGTCGACGCGCCAAGGAGATAATGGTGACGCCGCCGCTCCATACGTAGTAACCGATGAGCAGGTCTTGACTCCCATCCGTTAAACCCCAAGTCCAAGTGGAAACCGCAGCGCAGCAGATTATGGCTGATAAGTACCCGCCTTTACCGCGTTGTTGTCGGTACAGCACAAACGGCGAGACCAGCATGAGAAAGTTTGGAAGGTTCCAGAAAAGCACCATGAAGAACCATACAAACACATTTTTAACTCCCGTCATCGTCCATTGTTCTGGATTCACAACGAATTTCTCTGCCAACTTATAGACACCCTCGACGCCACTGGCCGTCTCCAACGCTGCCTGCCAGCCGTAATGGACTTCTGGGGTTCCGCCGCACCCGCGAAACACGAACGCTGGCAAGGCAAACGAAGCCGCAAAAATCATCCAACCCACACCGTAAACCTTCGGTCGAGCGCGATTCGTCTGCATCCACCATAGGTAGCCGCGAAAGCTGAGCCACGTCAGCAACGCGCCGTTCATCAACACGAAGACCCCCAGACCAATTGCTTTCGCCAGGGCCGACGAAATCGCGAAATACGTCATACACAGAAATAGCCCACGCAGGGTCAATTGACGGCGCTGGACGGAAGCCGATTGAGCGGCCGCCTCTTCCGTCAATGGATGTTCTATGATCGAACTTATTGCCATGACCTTATTCTGGCTGGATCGGCCGAAGTTGATATGCCGGCAATGCAAAATGAAGGCATAAATACGACCCTAAAACTACCGCGGTATTCCATCCAAAACCTTAAGATTTTCTGGCAACCTCGTGCTCGTACTCGTACTCGGAATTACTGAGGCTTCATCACCGCAAAATACGAACGTCGAGTACGAGTACCGCTTCGCTGAGTACGAGCACGAAACGGTTAAGCGAATGTACCTTTCATCGATCGATTAACGTTGATCGGTCGGTCGAACCCGGATACGATGCGACCGAGTGTTTGTTGCAAACGTAAATGGGTCATCGCCGAGGTCTGAAGATATGTTGCGACTCTTGCATAGTCCCCGATCAGCTGCCTCACTATGTAACGGCACCACTCGACGTGAGTTCCTGCGAATCGGTGGACTGGCGATGGGTGGGCTGTCGTTGCGTGACTTACTGGCCGCCGAGGCGCAGAGTGGCGTTCGAAAAACGCACAAGGCAGTGATCATGATTTACCTGGTCGGAGGTCCGCCTCACCAGGACATGTGGGATTTAAAACCGGACGCTCCGGCCGACATTGCCGGTCCGATGCGTCCCACCCATACGAATGTTTCTGGAGTCGAGATCTGCGATCTTTTCCCCCAATTGGCACAGCGCGCGGACCGTTTGGCGATTATTCGTTCCATCGTGGATTCCCAGGCGGATCACGATGCCCATCAATGTTTTACAGGGCATCCGCCCAGGGGCGGCGTACCGGCTGGAGGTTGGCCGCAGTTCGGATCGATGGTTGCCCAAGTCCAGGGTCCCGTCGATCGTTCCGTGCCACCGTTCGCGAGTTTGTGCTACACGTGCACGCATGGACCATATAACGAGCCTGGTCCGGGCTTTTTGGGTGTCGGTCAATCGCCGCTTCAATCGCGCGGTAAGACTCGTGAAAACATGGTGCTGCAGGGAATCAACACGAGTCGCTTAGGAGATCGCCGGACCCTGTTGTCTAGCATCGACCGGCTGCGACGCGACATCGATCAAAGCAAGAAACTGAGCGGAATGGATGAAATCACCGAGCAAGCCTTCAACATTCTGACGTCATCACGGCTGGCGGACGCATTGGACTTGTCTAAGGAAGACCCTCGTTTGGTCGCGCGGTACGGATCAGGCAACGAGACAATTCACATCGATGAGAACGGTGCTCCGCGAGTGCCGCAGAGTTTTCTGTTGGCTCGCCGTTTGGTCCAGGCTGGTTGCCGAGTCGTCACAGTCAATTACAGCAAATGGGACTGGCATGGTGGTTCCTACAACACCATTTTCAACCGCGAACGAGAGGACTTTCCGATCTTCGACAATGCGTTCGCGGCCTTGTTGGATGATCTTCGCGACACCGGATTGGATAAGGACGTGGCGGTGGTCGTGTGGGGCGAGTTTGGCCGAACTCCCGTGATCAGCAAAATCGTGGGGCGAGATCATTGGCCGAAGGTCAATTCGGCGGTGCTGGCCGGTGGCGGCCTGCGAACGGGACAAATTATCGGCGAGACCGATCGCTTGGGAGGTGAAGCAGTGGATCGGCCAGTGACCTTTGGTGAAGTGTTTGCCACGCTCTATCATCACCTGGGAATCGACGTTGCACAGGTGACGTTGCCAGACCTCAACGGACGTCCGCAATATCTAGTCGCAAACCATGCTCGGCCGTTAGCGGAATTGGTTTAGAATTTCCTACGTCAGCAGGTTCTCGTGCCTACGGCAACGTCAAGGCTACGGCATTGGCGCGAGTCGACATGGCACGCCAGATAGCGACGTCCACGGTGTTCGGTACCGGGCGGACTCCACCATCCATCATCGCAACTTAGACAAAGATCGCGGCCCCAAAGCTGACTGCGCCGTTAAGAAACTAAAACCGTTGTTGCAATTGAGAATCGGTATCAGTAACATAGCCACGTGCCGATGAGTCGCAATAGGTGAGACCGAAAATCTTCAACGCGTTTGAATGAGGCTGGGTGAAATGGCGGCGGACGAACACTCCCCTAAACCTGATAAACCCCAAAATTCGGAACCGGCCCCGTCACCACCAGCCGGCGGTTCCGACACGGTAGTTCTTAGCTTCGAGGCCATTTCGCAAGGACACAAAGAGCTGTTCATTACCTGCTGCGGCGAAACCTACCGCCTGCAAGTGACGCGAAATAAGAAGTTGCTTCTCACGAAGTGAGAAATTTTGGCGACCGAGTCGTTGGTTGGCGTGTGTGATAGGGGAATGTAATTTGTGGGCCGGCGCTTTGCGTGTTCCATCCTACGAGCGTACATTTGCCCCTTTTCTGTTTCTACAAGGCAACGCCGCGCCACTCATTTTTGTTGGCCGTGATGTCAATTACGTTGCCATCCGGGTCCAATACTTTGAAGGATCGCACGGGCGGCTCATCTGGGGCGATCTCAGTGCGATCTTTGACGTCTCCCTTTGAGACCTTCGCGCCCCATTCTCGACATCGTCGCCAACAAGCCGTGAGATCGTCGACGATGACGCCGAAATGAATGAACTCGTTACCTTCTTCCAAAACTTGCCGCGGTATGCCATCGGTATGCTGCAACAGTGTGATGTTGTTTACACCGTCGCTGAAGTCCAGTCCTTGGCCACTCGGCCGATAGCCAATGAATTTCCATTCAAACGCAGTTTGATAGAAGTCTCGCGACCGCTCCATGTCGCGACAGCGAAGTGCCAAGTGTCGAAGCGACGCCATGCTGTCATCTCCGGAATTGTAGTAGTGCATTCATTTCATACTGCCGAATCACAATCATAGCGTCTACAAGCGGTACGTCTCTCAGACGGGCTTCGAGGCACCGAACATTCTGTTCTACTACTGCTTTGGCTTGTTCAAGCTGGCGGTGATCGTGCAGCAGATCTACGCCCGACACGTGCTGGGAAATACCAAGGATCCTCGATTCGCGGCACTGGGTTTGATGGTGCAGTTCGCTGAGGTCGCTGGCGTTCAAGCGATTGCAACAGTGGAAATATGATCGAACATCGCAAAAGGAAACTTGGCATGTATGGCGGTTTCTCGTTGGCAAACAAGAATGCGATTATCACCGGCGGTACTCGGGGAATTGGTCTGGCAATTGCCAGAGGATTTCTCAAATCGGGCGCGACGGTCACGATTTGCAGCCGCAAACAGGAAAGTGTGGAGTCAGCGATTCGCGAGCTGAATTCGCACGCCGACCAAGTGCAGGGCGTTGCGGCCCACGTCGGCGTTCCGGATGACCTCCAGGGGCTGGTTGCTGCTGC
>JANNPR010000197.1:0-3421 GCA_031400345.1 Planctomycetota bacterium
CAACGGATTGGACGAAAACTTTCTGTTCCGTGAAGCGTGGCGCTACCGCAATTGGGTGATCGATGCCGTGAACGCCGATTAGCCTTTCGACCGGTTTGTATTTGAGCAGATCGCCGGAGACTTGCTCCCGCATGATTCGAACGAACAGCGAGATCGGCAGCGAATCGCCGCAGGCTTTCTGGTGGTCGGTCCAAAGGTGCTATTGGGAAACAACGAGAAGAATCAACGCATGGAGGTCGCCGACGAACAAATTGACACGATCGGCCGCGCGTTCCTCGGCCAAACACTGGGGTGTGCCCGCTGCCACGATCACAAGTTCGATCCGATTCCCACAGCGGACTACTACTCGCTCGCGGGCATTTTCACGTCGACCCAGGTCATGGAGCGGCGCTACATGCTCGGCGAGCAGCGCGTCATGGAGCGGCTAGTGGGTCTCGGTGCTGACGGTGACGAGTCCGACCTCGCATATGAGAAATATTGGCTCGAACGCCCCAAAATCCAGGAGCGGCAAAAACACGCCAAGTCAGCGCTGGAATTGCTCAAAAACGAGGATGTGTTAGCACTTGACGCCCTGGCCAAGAAACACGCGGATGCCCTCGCAGAATGCGCAGCCGACGCAGACCAATTCATGGAAAAGCGTATCGAAGCTCAAACGGCGCTTCTCGCCAGTCTGGATGCCGTGATCGCTGCGCCGCCTAAAATCCCGGCTCGCGCGATGATCCCTTGTGACAGCGATGCACCGGCCGACGAGTCCATTCGTCTGGCCGGACAGTTTGATCGATTGGGCGATCCAGTTCCGCGCGGGTTTCTGCGGGCAGTTAGCGGTACTGCCGCCGTGATCCCCCAGGGGCAGAGTGGAAGATTGGAGTTGGGGCGCTGGCTGACCAATGTCGATAGCTGCGCAGGCCAACACGCCGCTCGAGTCCTTGCCAATCGCGTGTGGCATCACCTGATCGGTCGCGGCATCGTCAGAACGGTCGACAACTTTGGTCGCACCGGGGAAGCCCCCAGCCACCCGGAGTTGCTTGACCATTTGGCGCGCGATCTGATCGATTCGGGATGGTCAATCAAGGAGCTGGTACGAAAGGTAGTATTGAGTCGGACGTTCGCGATGAGCAGCCGACACAACAATGCTGGCCATTTGCTCGATCCGGAAAACCGCTTGCTCTGGCGGGCCCACCGTCGCCGTCTCGATCCCGAGGCGTTGCGGGATGCCATGCTGTCCGCGGCCGGCGAGCTGGACCTCAAGCCGGTGGAATCGTCGGTTTGGTACCTGGGAGATCAAGCCACAGCCGTAGGCGACAACAAGATTCGGAGGCGAACGGATTTTCCTTGTCGCAGCGTTTACCTGCCGATCATTCGCAACGACCTGCCGGAACTGTTCGATGTCTTCAACTTCGCCGATCCCCACGCAACAACCGGCATGCGACCACAGACTATGGTCGCAACACAGGGCTTGTTCATTCTTAATGATGATTCCGTCATGGCTGCCGCCGAGGCCACCGCACGACGCCTGTTGGCCGGTAACCTGTTAGCGGGCAAAATGACTGGTGAGCAAGAGTCACAAGTTGATAAGATGTTTGAAGTGGTACTTAATGCACGGGCCACTGCGGAAGATCGGGAGGAAGTGCTTACCTTCATCAGAGCGATGAACACGCGTCTGTCCGCGGAAGGCCACCCGGATGCAGAGCTTCGTGCCTGGTCGATGGCCTGCCATGCGCTGTTTGCCTCCAGCCGTTTTCAAATCCTGGAATAGATGATGAATTGTAATCGATTTACTGAGACCACCACTCGCCGCGACATGCTGCGCGCTAGCGCCTGTGGTTTCGGCCAGGTTGTGCTGGCGGCGCTGGCTGGGCAGAGTGCTTTGGCAGATACCACACCGCCGCTTAGCCCTTCGAAATCGCAGGCTCCTCACTTTCCTCCTCGTGCGAAACGCGTCATCTTCCTGTTTATGTGGGGAGGGCCCAGTCACGTTGATCTGTTCGATCCCAAACCACGGCTCAACGTCGAATCCGGCAAGCCGCTCACAGGGAAGTCTGTCGGTAGCGATCGCGATCAACTCGGCACCGTATTGGGGTCGCCATTCCGCTTTGCACAACATGGCAACAGTGGAATTTGGATGAGCGAGCTGTTTCCGAAGCTTTCCCGGCATGCTGACCGGATGTGCGTCATTCGATCGATGCACACCGAGGGCTCTGCTCACGGTGAAGCGTTACTGCGGCTACACACCGGTCAGGCGAATCTAGTGCGTCCCAGCGTGGGAGCCTGGGTTAGCTACGGCCTCGGATGTGAGAATGAAAATCTGCCGGCTTTCATTACGATCTCGCCACCGCGGGGGCACGGCGGCGTGCAGAACTACGGAAACGCCTTTCTACCTGCTGTCCATCAGGGGACAGCAATCGGGTCGGCCGAGATACCGATCTCCAAGGCCGTGGTCTCCAACCTCGTCAACAACCGATTGAGCCCAGGCTTGCAGCGAGAGCAACTCGAACTGATCCAATCTCTCAACAAACGGCATTTACGTGAAGCAGCCGTGGACCAACGCATTGAAGGACTCATCGCGAATTACGAATTGGCGTTTCGCATGCAGTCAACCGTGCCTCAGATTATGAACCTGAACGGCGAATCCCAGGGGACGCTCGACCTTTACGGCGTCGGCTCGGAACCGACGGATAACTTTGGACGCCAATGCCTGCTCGCTCGCCGGTTTGCCGAACTCGGCGTGCGTTACATTCAGGTATCCACAAACTACACTTGGGATCACCATCGGAAGGTCCAAGAAGGACACATCACCGAATCGGCGAAAGTCGACCGGCCGATCGCGGGCTTGCTGGAAGACCTCGCTCGGCGCGGGCTCTTGGAGGACACTTTGGTTCTCTGGGGCGCCGAGTTCGGCCGAACACCAATGGCCGAAAACAACGACGGTCGCAATCATCATCCGCAGGCGTTTACGATGTGGATGGCCGGTGGCGGCGTGCGCGGCGGTCTGACTTACGGTGCAACGGATGACTTTGGTTATCGTCCGGTTGAGAATCCGGTCCACATGCACGACCTTCACGCGACCTTGCTTCACGCCTTAGGACTGGATCACGAGCGTTTAACGTATCGCCAGGCCGGTCGTGATTTTCGGTTGACCGACGTCTACGGAGATGTAGTGCACGACGTTCTGGCTTAGGCAGTCATCGCTAACCCTCAAAGCTGACGAACTGCCAACGCACGTGCCGGACTGGTTACGGTGAGCAAGTGAATTTCGTCGCGACTCAGGCCAGCCATTCGCAAGGCTGGAAGAAATTGAGTGAACATTGTGTCGTATCCGCGTACCGCGCCCCCTCGTGGCTCACCAACGGCGTACCAGCCAGCGTCGTGACTAAGGAGCACTCGGTCGAGCAGGCCGGCGCGTTTCATGTTTTGAACCAAT
>JANNPR010000205.1:0-3314 GCA_031400345.1 Planctomycetota bacterium
CCAGCACCCAATTCAGCTAATGCGATTGTGTTGCTGCTGCCATCCAGTATGTCGGCAAAGCCCTTGGATTGCACCATGGAAAACAGCCCGCGATTGTTGGTCGACACGTGGTTGTTCAGTGTCTGGTCACCCAAGCAGGCGCGATAGCTGTTTCGCCCATAACCAGCTTGCGGGGGACGAGGGCCCGAGGAACATAACATGAAGCCGAACTCGATTCGGGTGCTGGTTCCGAAGTTGACGTAATTGAAAACTCCCGTGCCGGTGGTGGGGGGAGGTGCACTGCCGAATTGAACAAGATTCTGAGTGCTTTGACCCTCCACATAGGGAATTAGCAACAGCATAAAGCCTAAGTAAGGTGCCCGGTTGGGCGGGAAGTTGGGAGCGTTTCCGCCCAGAGTCGGCAATTGCGAGGTCAGTGGACCGGTCGCAAGAGGTGGGAATACCTTGTAGGTGTCGTGGTAATTGTGAAGAGCAAGTCCGAACTGCTTTAGGTTGTTTGAGCAACTCATGCGACGTGCTGCTTCACGAGCAGCTTGAACCGCTGGAAGTAATAAGGCAACTAATATGCCGATAATGGCGATCACAACTAGCAGCTCGACTAGTGTAAATCCTCTTCGTTTTAGATGCGCAGGCATAAAAAAATCCTTTCTCGGATCTGTGGCGAATGTAAAGAAGGGACGGAAGAGATCAATCTTTTGGTGCGTCTGCGTCAATACACCAAACCGCTATCATAATCATCAAAAAAACGATGACAAGGAAGTGGCCAATTGCGACGACGTATTGCAGATGCAAAAACGAGGCCAAGCGTACCTTCTGAGCCAAATTTCCGCACCAAGCTGCACGATCGAGAGATTCACCCAGCGTATAGGGATTTTTCTGGCAACCTAACCAGTGACGCGATCGGCGCTGTTAGGGGCGCTGTTAGGGGCGCTGTTTGTAAATCGGCAAGTGCCGGTAATAGACCTCGAGCATGAACACACTAAGGCACGTCATATAGAGCCTGCCCCCATGGCCTGCCCAGCGATCGTTACTTGGATCCCAGCTCCCCCGTTCGCGACCCTCTTTGACTTGATGGGCGGGCAGCGATTCACGAAGCTGATCGTTCCAGGTGAACCATTCATTGCCACCCATGTGATGAAGCACCTGGGTCGCGTAGTACCAGTAATAAGTGTTCGGGTCGTTCCAATCGATGGGATTATTGAGAATTAGCTCGACACCCGACCGTAGTCGCGGCTCTGCTTGGCTCCAGCCCAGGTACTGTCGGCACAGTAAGGCCTCGGCCGTCATGGTGACCGAAGGCCCTTCATTTAAGCGGTACCTATACTGCGAGCCGCCTTCGATTGTCGCGTGGTCCAGGTATAGGCTCACTTTTTCTAACACTGGACTTTGCACTTCGAGTCCTGCCATACGACCGCTCTGCATAGCCATGACAAACCAGCCGGTAACGGACGTGTCGACATCGCGTTTGGGATAGTAGCGCCAGCCCCCACCGCCTTCGCCATCGTCGGCCTGAATCCGCGCCGCGTAATCCAACGCTTTTTGAGCAGGAGTGCGGAACGCCGGATCCTTAGACATGCCGTACAACTCGCAAATCGCAATGGTGGCGATTGCTTGACTGTAGAGTCTGTGATGTTCGGGACCTGTGCGGAAGAAATTACCGTCGGAGTCCTGCATTTTCACTAGTGCCTTGGCGGCCTTTTCTACTTCTTTTTTGTACGTCCCGACGAGATGCGTGTTACCAGCACCTTGCAGTGCGAGCATCGCCATGGCGGTCGCGGCCAAATTGTTTTCCACTCCTCCGCCGTTGGAATACGGGCCGATTAAGCTCCACGTACCATCAGGTCTTTGGTGTCGCTTCAACCACTCAAGTGCTAGATGGACTGCATCTTCAGTGATAGCCGAACCACCATATGCGGCTAATAAAGCTTGCTTTGCTCCTTTTTCGCGACCCGTTAGAGCTAGTCCAATCGAAGGCGCAGTGATATCCATGGATGCGGCAGCTGCCAATGAGCCGATTTGCAACTTCGGTGGCGCTGCCAATGGATCATCCGCGGCAAACACATCCACAGAAAACGCCGGCTTCTCGACTTCTAAAAGATCGGACGCTGGAGATTGAAAAGTGTCGTCCAGGAGTTGTTCGCCCAAACTGTCCGCATAAACAACTTCAACTTCGACTCGTTCTTTTATGGTTTCTGGTACGTACCATAATGAAACAAGAAGTAGACCTAGGACGTGAACGCAAAAGCTAATCAAGAATGGAGGTGCGGTGCGGGCCACTCGCTCTGCGGTGTCGCCATGTGCCGCTTCAGGCGGGCCATGGAACGTAGCTTTAGGCCTAACGGTCCCCACGGGTTGAGCGCGGTTCGCGCGAGCTTTGGACTCTCCCCCCTTTACCACAGCACCTCCACGCACCGGAGGTGCGGGCAAAGGCCGTTGGGTGGGGATATCTGAGTGAGAAGCCGCCGTCTTCTTGTTGAGGAAGTCGTAATTCGCAAGGGGATTTGGCGGCTTGCCAGGCGACATAAGCATATTTCCTTTCAAAGCCGCAGGGACTTGCCAGCAATGTTTGAGTCTAACAGCCACCGAACAAAGCGACAAGAAAACGCGGTAGGAGGGCGGTTTCTACCGCCACAGATCCTGGGCGCGCCCCTAATATTCAGTACAAGTATTACTTTTCATCGAAAGTAACCATAGCCGTTTTGTTGACTTTTATTTAAACTCTGCTAGATTCCTCCGCATTCTAGTGAGGATTAGGGGTTTATGAAGCTTTCAAGAACCGTTGCCTACGCTGTTCGAGCCACGTTGCAGTTGGCAGAGAAACAATCCGCGTCGCCGGTTCCGTGCAGTGAACTCGCTTCCAAAGGAAACATGCCTGAGCGGTTCTTGCTGCAGATTCTGCGCAACTTGGTGACGCACGGAATCTTGCGTTCGACGCGGGGAGTTGACGGTGGCTATTCCTTGGTTAAGGGTGCGAACGACATCTCTCTCCTCGACGTTATCGAAGCCATCGATGGCCCTTTCGACAAAGGGACCGACTACGTCGAATTGGCCGAAGACCCAGCCAATGTAAAACTGCATGACGCCTTGCGGCAACTGAGCGACAACGCGCGACGCGAACTGCAAGCTATCAAATTATCGCAACTGCTCGGGCCGCCCAAAGCCATGGATGAATCCAACGCGTTTGCGAGCGGTCTTCATTCGGCCTCGTAGCCGTTATGCCTCCAAACTCGCACGATGATCTCTCTTTGCGACTCGAATTGGCAGTACGCGTTGCCCGACTGGCCGGTGATCTGACGTTGCGATACTTTCAAACG
>JANNPR010000208.1:0-3624 GCA_031400345.1 Planctomycetota bacterium
GAACGGCAAGCAATACGTCGTATTTGCCAGGTATGATCGGACTGGACGGATCAACATCCTCGACATCGTATTGTTTTTCCAACTCGACGACGATTTCCTGTTTCTGACCCATTCGCGGCTGGCCTCCCATAAAGGTCATCCCGCCACCCATCAGTTGAGCGTCCGTTTTTACGATCCCCACCTTCTTACGTTGGGTCTTGGCGACCGTGTCAATCGAGCGTACGAGCTCGTATTCAACGGGAATACCATAATCAAAGAATGGCACGACGACTTTTTCAAGTCCGCTGGTGAAGGCCGCTCCGATTAACACTTCTTCATCTCTAAAGGTCCCTCGCGACCGGGTCCGCACGGTTTGCGGCCGAATGCCAAATCGCTGTTCGGCGGTAGCCGCCGCTTCACTGAACGGTTCCAGGTTGTCATGCAACCGCACCACCACCTTGCCTCGTGACATGGCGCTGAACTCTTTCAACATTGACGTCAGCTCGAACTTGGTCTTCACGTACGTTTCCGGCACCTGTGCGCTCATGAATGCATCGATATAAATCGTGTGATCATTCTGCAACGCGCCAATCAGTCGCCTGGTTTGAGGAGACAAAGAACTGATGCGACCGGCAGTCGCGTCGTGACGGATGGGGTCGTAGTTGGAGAATAGAAGATTGGCGCCAATCGCAATTGCAACCAACGAAAGTGCACGCACGAGATAATGGCCGAGCATGGATTTGCCGTCACGACCGCCAGACCAATGTCTGGAACCGATCAGCACCATGCTGACGTACAGACCGAATGCGGCGATCATCACAAAGTAGATCAGGCTGGCGGAACTGATTACGCCCCGGCTGAAAGTATCGAACTGAGAAGAGAAGCTCCAGCGAGCAACGTTCTGAGCAACGTTGGTCCAGGGAATGATGGCGTCTGAATAGATCGCGAACACCAACGGCACATTGAACAAACAGCCCAATATAAAACCCACTGTCATGTTGCTCGTCAAAAATGATGCCACCATTCCGATGGCCAGCATTGCCAACCCGATGAGCCAATAACCGAGGTAGTTGGTGAACAGCAAGCCCGTGTCCAATTCACCCATCGTCAGCGAAATAAGCACCGCATAATTGCATAGCTGCGAGAAGATTAGCGACGACGTGAAGATCGAAGCTGCCGCCAAATATTTACCGATCACGATATCGAAATCGTCCGCCGGCAGAGTCAGCAATAACTCGTCGGTTCCCTGCCGACGCTCTTCCGACCAGATACTCATCGTGATCGCGGGGATGTAGATCAACATGATGAATGGCAGGAACCGGTTCAACTGATCCAAGTTAGCGAGATTGGCGTTGAAAAACTCATGCGGCCAAAAGGCCGCCGTTGACGTCAGCAATACAAACAAGCACAGAAACACGTAACCAGTAGGGTTACTAAAGTAGCCTACGAAATTCCGTTTCAATACCGCGAAGGCCGCTTGTTTGTAGACACCCAAGGGGGCCAATAGGAGAACACAAATGCCTATGAAGATGGCATCCAAAACCACCAACCGCAGCAATTCGAGCATCATCGGAACCATAACTTTTTCTCGCTCGTGCTAATACCTGTCGAACCAAAAGTCTCATGAAAAAAGATAATTCGCGGCGCCCGTTGCCGGTCGAATCAAAATCCAAACTTATGCGGCGTCGGTCTTTGTCAACCGATGAAAGGCGTCTTCCAGCCCTTTGTCGTCACGGTTTAAACCGGCGACGGATCCGTCGTATACCAGGCGGCCTTCGTGGATCATGACCACGCGGTTCGCCATCGCCTCGACCTCTTGCAAAATGTGCGTGGACAGCAAAATGGTTTTCTTTTCGCCTAAGCGACGCATCGTCTGGCGAACTTCTCGGATCTGATTTGGATCTAAACCAGCGGTTGGTTCATCCATAATCAAGACATCCGGCTCATGCAACAATGCCTGAGCCATACCCACGCGTTGCCGATAACCCTTGGACAACTTGCTGATAGGTTTAAAAATCACGCTCCCCAGTGCACATAAGTCAATCACTGCCTCGATGCGTTCGGATTTCTTTTCGCGAGACATTCCTCGCGCTTCGGCGAAGAAACTCAATAACGAGTGTGGGGTCATGTCAGGGTAAAGAGGCCCGTTTTCTGGCAAATACCCCAGCCGTGCAGAACCGGCGAGCCGATCACTGGTCATTTCGTGTCCGGCAATCTTCGCCGAACCTTCTGACGGAGCCAGATAACCCGTCAGCATTTTCATGGTCGTACTTTTGCCTGCACCATTTGGTCCCAGAAATGCGACGAGTTCCCCTTCGTTGACTCGAAATGAAACGTCGCGCACTGCTGTAAAAATGCCGTAGAACTTGGACAAACCGATGGCTTCGATCATCGGACGTCGTTCTTTTTTCTCCGCCATAACTCTTTTCCCAAAACAACGGATTCACCGGACTGTGGAATGACTCTCTTTACTAACCTATTCGCCGAAATCCTTGGCGTGCGACCTTAATTATCTTTGGCAGCGACGCCACTACCGGAACGTGAAACCAACCGCACACAGGGAAAGAGGCGTACCAGAAAGAGCCAAGTAAACGGCCTTACGCGACAAATCAGCGTACGGTTCATCGCGAAACGGCAATTTCAAGCGTCAATTCCCTAACGGCAAATGGGGCATTTCTTTCCACTCCAAGGAGGAACCCCAAGCATGCAATCACTGAGCGCTATGCACCTCGGTATGCACCTGGGTATAGGTAGCCTCCCGCGAGCGGTGGGCCCAAATGGCATGCTGGAGGAACAATTTAGGTTCAAGCGGCAAAGTTTTCAATGCCTGGTGGGCTCTCCAGGTGGGAATCCTAACTCTCAAGACCGAGTCACCTTTTGCGCCCGAGAGGATAGTTCCCATGGCTTTGACCAAATCCGAAACTCGAAATCAGAAACTCCAAACAAACTCGAAATCAGAAATCCCAAACAGATGGTACATAAATGACTTGCGGAGTTTTTGAATTTGGTGCTTCGGATTTCGAATTTCTGAGTAAGGCGGGTACCCGTCATTCCAGGTTCTCTCGGCATCGGTAATATATCACCATGACTCTAGCCATCCGCTGCACCAACCTAGTGAAGAACTATCCTGGCAAACCAATTGTCGAGGCCGTACGGGGGCTCGATTTGGAGATACCTTGTGGCGAGTGTTTCGGGTTGCTGGGACCGAACGGGGCGGGAAAGACCACGACCATTGAAATCCTGGAAGGGTTGCTGCAACCAACCTCAGGCGATGTCCAAGTCTTAGGCTTGCGTTGGGCCGAAAAAACGGACGCTATTCGCCAACGCATTGGCATTTCGCTCCAGGAAACCAAGCTAGCGGACAAACTAACCGTTCGCGAAACGGTGACTTTGTTTCGCAGTTTCTACCGTCAAGGCCTGGAACCTTCCGAAGTTATTCGGCGAGTTGGCTTGGAAGATAAAGCCCAAGCGTGGGTCGTTAAATTGTCTGGCGGGCAGCGGCAGAGGCTCTCAATCGCATGTGCCTTGGTAGGTAACCCAGATCTGCTGTTTCTCGATGAACCGACCACAGGGCTCGACCCGCAGGCACGCCGACAGCTCTGGGAAATTATCCGCGAATTTCGAGATCAGGGACGAACCGTGCTG
>JANNPR010000234.1:0-2707 GCA_031400345.1 Planctomycetota bacterium
GCCATTTTGCGGCGGACCGCGCTCCATGCAGCCTTACAGATGGACGATCCACCAGATAGAAAATCCAATCCGTAATTGACGTTCCCGCGTCGTCGGCAATTTTTCGAAAACTCGCATGCAGGCGACTCGTGAGTGGCTCATCACTCGGGTCTGCACCACTATTCTGGTCGGCATCCGTACCTGGAGGATCGGCAACTAACTGTTGGTCGAACTTGGAAAGGAGGTCGGCAGAAGCATCATTAGATACCGACTCACCGACTAACCGCGACATCCGCGCGTGCGCATACTGTTCGGGCGTTTGCTGGGCTTGGTCATGCAGTTGGCGCGTAGCCTCGCTGACGAATGACTCCAAGCGGATTCCCAATCGTTCCGCGAATTGAGCGGTCAGGGCTTGAGCTTCCGTGGTGGCCTGTTTACGTTGTGGAACGGGTGTTGTCGACTCGAGCCAACTTTGAACCAAGCCTCGGCAAAGGGTTGCTTCCAAGCCGCTCTTGAATCGTTGTATGGAAGCAGGGAATCGGACGACGCCGACCGTTCTAATTCGGTGACTGGACAAGCTGTTTCCGTATTGATCGCGTTCCATTTTCCGGGATTGATCGAAGAACTCAACAGCCGGAGTAGCGGTGCTTAGCCACAGATAGTCGGCCAGGTTATTGGTAGCCGTATCAAACTCGGCATCACTTGATTCTTCGCCTAGATCCACGAAGTACGTATGATGAAAGGTTTCATTGTTGTCCCAGTAAGCGGGTAAGTTACAGGACGGATCGCCCGGATAGTGACCACCGGCCTCGCTATACTGCCGCAGTTCGCTCAGACACGCGCAAGTATTCGGAACGGCAAGCTCGCGTTGAGCGCCCTGTCGAGGCGCACCGTGCACAAGAACTCCACAAATCTGTTCGTCGGAAATATTCAGCTCCCTGAGCTGCTTGCGAACTGCGTAGGCCAGATCCAAAACGATGCCGCTTCCGGCGCCGCCGGCCGTGGATGCCACGATGACGATCTGAAGCGGCCCGCAGAACGGCAAGCCAGTGGCTTGAGCGGAGGCGGAGATCGCTTCCTTGCTAGTGATCTCGGTGAGCATCTTCTGTAGCCGAGCGTAAATGGCGCGACTGTGATCCACAAACGCCAGGCGTCCGTAAGGACGCAAGCCCTCCGTTTGCAGCGACCGAGGAACATTGTAAAGCCATCGTCGCCCGATCCATCCTAGCAGCGATTGCGAATCTCCTCGATAATCATGGGCGGGTCGCAGCGGGATGCAGAATGTCTCACGAGCTGGCAACGCCGTGTCTAATTCCCCAAGCATCGTGTCGGCCAGAGTCTTGGAATGCGTATCGATCAGCAGCATCTGTACTGCCGGAACTTCGGACAGCCCACTGGCGAATGAGGCCACCAATCGACGACGCAAGTTTGGCAATACTCTCGCGGCTAGCCCCCCCACGCCAATAAATAAAGTTGGTCGGTAGGAGTTGTAGTTTGGCGTCAGCGGTATCGGATCCAGGTCGACCTGTTGCTTCGGTTTGGGCTGCAATCTGGCGATAAGTGCCGCCCCTTCGTTCAAGCAATCGAGAGCGCCATCCAAGGGAATGGTTTTGTCCACTGCGCCGGCTGAGCCAGCAGCATGCGAGATGGCGCGGCGAACTGCCGGCGCCGGCTTAGACGGAGATGACAGACTCTCGATGAACGCTCGGCAACTTGGAAACCGCGCCTCCGGTTTTTTGGCTAATGCTCTGGCAATTACTGGCTGATCCGTCGGTGGTAGAGCATGTAGTGCGGGAGGGCTGTGCAAATGCTGCGCTGCCAGCTGGGCGGTAGTACGTCCCGCGAATGGCGGTTCACCTGACAACATTTCCTGGAAAACAATCGCCAAACTGTATTGATCGCTATGTCGGCTCGGGTGACCTAGCAACACTTCAGGTGGCGAATAAAGGGGCGTTAATCCGCCCATCACGGAGACGTTGACTTCCTGAAGATTCTTCAGGAGTCCGAAATCCCCTACCTTCACGTGATTGCCCACTAATAGCAGGTTCTGCGGCTTGACGTCTAAATGCTGCAGCGAGTACTTCTCGTACAAATAGTCGAGAACCTCGGCGGCATCTCGCAAATAGCCCAGCAATTCGTCACGCGGAATCCCCGTCAGGCCAGACGCTCGGCAGTTTTGGAATCGATCCATCAGGCAGCCATCAGCCAGTTCGCTGACAATCATCAAGTGGCCGTCGACGACCTCGATTCGTTCAAGGGAAAGTAAAAACGGGTGGTGAACTTCTTTGATTCGGGTCAGCGACTTAAGTTCTTGTATCGCCAGCGCTTCATCCAGGGTTCCATAAACAAACTTGACCGCCTTGGCCAGTCCGCCCGGTGCTTCTGCCTTCCAGACCTCTCCGAAACCACCGCTGGCGATACGTTGTTTGAGCACGAAGCCGGGTATAGGCTCGGAATCCACCATCGGCGTGAAAGTTGCTTGGCAAATTGTCATGTTTGTGATGCAATCGTTCGGATTTAGCTGGCGACTTCCGTTGATAAGCTGTGGTGCTGAAACGTCACTTCTTAGCTAACACCATGGCGAAGTAGCTGTTGGCGACTCGGTCGAAATACTCCGGTGGCATCTCGAGCGGCACGTTCTGATACGTGCAGAAGTTACGAATTTGATTGAGCAAGTCACGGGGATGGCAACGCCGCATTGCGCGATTTTGCGGTCGATAGTGTTTGG
>JANNPR010000282.1:0-5971 GCA_031400345.1 Planctomycetota bacterium
GTTGGTGGTGTGGGGCCGCCAGCTAGGATCGCGGCGCATGGCCAGTGCATAGGATGGGAACCATGTGTTTCCGGCGCGATAGGCAATTTCCGGCCCCGAAGCGGTGAGACCCATTAGCGATTCAGGGATGTGCTGAGACCAACCAAAGACTCGTGGACCGTGGCAGCGAAACTCGGCAATCGGAATCGCGCCCCAGTCGGCCAATTGCGGAAATCGCGCCAAGCTGTCCTCGTTTTTGTGCGGCCGTGCTTGAGTTATGAAACTGGATTCCGAATCTTGTTTGCGCAGCCGGACCGCAAACGCGCCTCCGCAAGAATCTAGCTGCGGCCAAAGGCGGTACGAGCCAGGTAGCACTTGCGACTCCCAGTGTTTCAGTTCCTCGCAAGGCTCAATAATGAACCTGGCATATCGTTGCAGGAATTGCTCAATCTGCTGCTCATTTTCCGCGTCCGCAAACGTACACGTGGAATAGACAATTCTTCCGCCAGGTCGAATCAGCGATGACGCGGCATCAAGAATTCGTGATTGTCTGGCGACACTGTGCTCGATTTGGCGATTGCTAAACGACGACCAAGATTGTTTTCCGCGACTCACGAGTGATTGTCCCGAACAGGGAGCGTCAACAAGTACGGCGTCGAAAACCGGACCAGAACGGGCCGCTAGTTGTTCGGCGTCAAGATGCGAGACCAGGTAGCGGGTGGCACCATGGCGTGCGAGCGTGAAATCGAGAACACCCAAACGGGAATGGATTACCTCATTAGCCACCAGCCAGCCCGTACCCCCCAATCCTTCGAGAATCGCCGTTGCTTTTCCCCCAGGCGCCGCGCACAAATCGCAAACGATTTCGCCAGGCTGAGCTGCTAATAATCGCACCGCCAAAAGGGATGCCGCGTCCTGGATAAAATATTCGCCAGCCGCGTAGGCTAGGCAGCCACCCGGGCGTGACCCCACCGGCACGAAGAAAGCTTGATCATGCCATGGCACAGAATCCAGCGCAAACGGAATCCATTCGCGAAGTGCATTCTTGCGGACGCGTATGGCAGTTCGCGGCGGTCGGCTAAGCGAATCCGCCAAGGCTGACAGATCTTGTTCAGATAATCGATATCGTCCTAACGACTCGCGGATGATTTTTACGTCAGGCATGAATGGGTGGAGGGTCGATGGTGGAGGGTGGAAAATGCAAATTGCAAAATGAAAAATGCAAAGTGAAAAATGAAAAGTTTAGGGTCGAGGGGTACAGCGGTGCCACTGGCAGCCGCCGGAATTGACGTGGCTATTTCCATTCGGGACTTTCGGCGGCGAGCCAGTGCTGCCTCCGGGGAAAACTGAATTGGGAGCTAATCTTTTCGGACTTTGCGCTTGCCTGCCGCGAAAAAACAATCGTCTACCCATCGCTAAATCAATTCCATTGTCCGCCATTGGCGCATTTCAATGTTCACTTTTCATTTTGCATTTTGCACTTTTCATTTTGCACTTTTCATTTTGCATTCTGCATGTGGCATGTTGCAATTTGCATTTTCCGCCCTTCACCCTCCGCTCACCACCCGTCGCCCGTGTATACTCGGAACGAGTCACAAATGACTTTGCTGGAGCGAGCTGCCTGGTAATATTGGGTTAAGTAACTCGGATTCTCCACCCATGAAACAGATTTTCCTCATCGCGTTTTTCACTGTAGCTGTGTTTTCTGCGCTACGACAAGGTGCAGCTCAAGAAGCGGACCGCCTTCGGTTCAATCAGCATGTTCGACCGATCTTGTCGCAAAACTGTTTTCCGTGTCATGGCTTTGATGCCAAACAGAGGAAGGGCGATCTGCGTTTGGACATTCCGGAGAGTGCCTTCGCGGACCACGGCGGTACGTTTCCAATCAAGCCAGGAGACTTGTCGCAAAGCGAACTCTGGACACGGATCACTTCAGCGGACGAAGATCTTGTAATGCCTCCGCCGAGTTCGAACAAGAGCCTGTCGGACGCGGAAAAACAGCTGCTCCGAGTTTGGATCGAACAAGGGGCCCCATACCAGAAACATTGGGCGTTCGAACCACCCACCCAAACCGCGGAGCCCGACGTTAAGAACCCAGTTTGGTCGCGTAATGGCGTGGATCGATTCGTTCTTCAACGACTTGAACATCGTGGACTTGCGCCACAACCTGAAGCCGATAAGGAAACACTCGTTCGGCGAGTTGCATTTGCCATCACGGGACTGCCCCCAACCGTATCAGAAGTGGATGAGTTTCTAGTGGACGAGTCCGCGAATGCCTACGAGAGCATGGTGGAACGGTATTTAAGGTCTCCCCGGTATGGCGAGGAAATGGCGAGGCACTGGCTGGATGTGGCACGCTACGCAGACACCCACGGATTACACCTCGATAACGAACGACAAATGTGGCGTACCGCGACTGGGTGGTTCAAGCGATGAACGACAATTTACCGTTCGATCAGTTCACCACTTGGCAGTTGGCCGGCGATCTGTTGCCGAACGCGACCCCCGAGCAGCTCGTTGCGACCGGGTTCAGTCGTTGCAACGTTACCACCAGCGAAGGTGGATCGATCGCACCTGAATTCCAATACCGTTATGCCGTCGACCGCACGAGCAGCATGATCCAAACTTGGATGGGACTGACCGGTGGCTGTGCTGTTTGTCATGATCACAAGTTCGATCCTTTGTCGACCAAAGAGTTTTATTCGCTGTACGCTTTTTTCTACAGTGCAGCGGATCCCGCCATGGATGGAAACATCAATGTTACGGCACCGTTTCTAAAGTTGCCGAAACCCGGTCAGCAGGAAGCAGTCGATTCGGCAGCTGCCAACGAACAGACAGGGCGACAACAATTAGAGATCGCGGCGCTCGACGTCGAATATATGGACCCGGCCCTTCAGACTCCCGCCCCTTCTCCGCAGGTGGTCGTCGATATTTTGTTCGACGATTTCTTTCCGCTGGGAGCCACAACGCGAAACACCTCCCGAAACGCTCACGTTTGGGATTCGAATCCAAAGTTTGGAGCGCCATCGGGCCGTCGGCTGCTGCGGCAGGCGAACGGATTTTTCTACGAAAACATTATCCAACCACAACTAAAGCCAATCACGGTTCCGGCGCAGGGCAAGTTTTGCGTGTGGCTGCGGACTGATACGGTCCATACGCCGAAAGCTGTGTCCATCGTTTTTACTGCCGGCACCGAGATCCGACGAGTCATCTGGGGGCAACCCGACGTTTTCTCAGAAGCAAACGGTAAGTTAGTTGAAAAAGGTACACTTCCACCCGCAGGAGAATGGACGCAACTTGAAGTTGCGGCTGATGCGCTCGACCTCGGCGAGGGAACGCAATTGACTTCCCTCTCGTTGCAACAGTCGGGCGGAATCGTTTGGTGGGACGCGCTGACAGTTTCTGGAGAGTCAAATCCAGCTGCCGATCCGCTTTCGTCATTCTCTGAGTGGTGGAAGGCGCAGAAAGGTAAATCGCCCACCGACGTTCCGATCGAATTACAAAACATTCTCAAGGATGGACCCGAAACGTTGCTGTCGGATGAGCTCAAGATCAAGCTTCAAAAATTTTATATAGGCTTTGTGGCTCGACCAATTCGTATCGATATATCCCGTCTTCGGTCAGATTGGGAAGACGCACGATCAGCCCGCATGACCGCGGAGGATGCGATTCAGGGAACGTTCATTTATCAGGACGTGGAACAACCGCGTGACGCGTTTGTCATGCTGCGGGGGCAATACGATAAACCAGGCGACAAAGTTGAGCCCAACGTGCCGGACATTTTGCCTCGGTTGAAAAAGGAGCACGAAGCGTCCCGCGCAAGCCGACTGGACCTGGCCAACTGGCTCACGGCACCGGACCATCCCTTAACGGCTCGAGTTTGCGCGAATCGTATCTGGCAACAAATATTTGGAGTTGGCCTAGTCAAAACCAGCTTCGACTTCGGCTCGCAGGGAGAACCATCGAGCCATCCAGAAATGCTGGATTGGTTAGCCATTCACTTCCGTGAGAGCGGTTGGGATGTGAAGGGGTTGGTGCGGTTAATGGTCACGTCTTCTACCTTTCGACAGCAGTCACGTGCATTGCCCGAAGTTCTGCTGGCGGATCCCGAAAACCGGCTGTACGCGCGTGGCCCGCGCTTTCGCTTGGATGCCGAACAGATTCGCGATAATGCACTGTTCGCCAGTGGGCTAATCAACTTAGAAATGGGAGGCCGCGGCACCCGCACCTACCAGCCACCGAATGTCTGGGAACCGGTGGGCTACAGTGACAGCAATACTCGTTATTACTTGCAGGACCATGGGTCAGCTCTTTACCGTCGCAGCATTTACTGCTTCCTAAAGCGGACAGCTCCACCGCCGTTCATGAGTAACTTCGATGGACCTAACCGCGAGCAACCCTGTTCTGGACGCGATCGCAGCAACACCCCGCTGCAAGCCCTACAGCTGATGAATGACGTGCAGCATTTCGAAGCTGCCCGCGCCTTAGCCGAACGTGCTTTGGAAGAAGGTGGCGCTTCCACGGAAAGTCGGATAACGTTTTTATATCGCACGGTATTGGCGAGGCGGCCTTCGGGGGCTGAAGTTGAATCGCTCACAGGAGCCCTCCAACAGCAGCTCGATTTGTATCGGGCCGAGCCAGAGGCTGCTGAAAAAGCCATACGGGTCGGAGAATCGGTGCCAAAAATGGTGGCCTCGATTCCCGAGACGGCGGCCTGGACCATGATTGCCAACCTGGTATTTAACTTGGACGAAACGCTAACAAGAAACTAATGGACACGCGGGGTGCCACAGTGAATCCTCTTCTTCGCTTTCAACAGCAGCAGTCGCGCCGACAGTTTTTCGGCGACACAGGATTGCGCATGGGTGGGATCGCCCTATCGATGTTGATGGGGCAGCACCGTGTTTCCGCTGAAACATCCGCTCGCCCGATGCATGTGCCACTCGCTGGGTTGCCTCATTTCGCTCCTCGCGCAAAGAATTTGATCTATTTACACATGAATGGCGGTCCCGCGCAAATGGATCTGTGGGATTACAAACCGCAACTGGCGGATTTTTTCGACAAGGAATTGCCCGATAGCGTGCGCCAGGGACAGCGCATTACGACCATGACGAGTGGTCAATCCCGCCTGGCAGTCGCGCCGTCGATATTCAAGTTCGCTCAGCATGGGAAGAGCGGCATCTGGGTCAGTGAGTTATTGCCGCATCTGTCTAAGTTGGTCGACGACATCGCGTTGGTCAGGACGGTGCATACCAATGCCATCAACCACGATCCGGCGTGTACATTCGTAATGACGGGTAGTGAAGTGCCAGGTAAGGCCAGTCTGGGCTCCTGGTTGGCCTATGGACTGGGAAGTGAGAGCAACGATCTACCTGCGTTTGTGGTATTAACGCCTCATTGGAAATCGAAGGCCGCAGCCCAAGCTCTGTTTACGCGTATGTGGAGTAGCGGCTTTCTATCGACCAAATTCACCGGTGTAGCATTACGAAGTGTCGGTGATCCGGTGCTCTACATCCAGAATCCGCCCGGCGTCGATACACGGCATCGTCGATCGATGCTAGACACGCTTCGCCAGCTTAATCAACACAACTTTGAACGTTATGGCGATCCGGAAATTCAAACTCGCATCGCACAGTATGAGATGGCCTTCCGGATGCAGACGAGCGTACCGGATCTTATCGATGTAGCGAGCGAACCCGCAGCGACGTTGGAAATGTATGGTCCGGATGTTTCCAAGTCGGGAACTTTTGCGTCCAGCGCCTTGTTGGCACGCAGACTTGTCGAACGGGGCGTTCGCGTCGTTCAAATTCTACACCGTGGCTGGGATCAACACGGAAATCTACCCGCCGACCTTCGTTTGCAGTGCGAGGACATCGATCAACCCATCGCCGCATTGTTAACGGATCTGAAACAGCGGGGTTTGTTGGATACTACTTTGGTTGTCTGGGGAGGCGAGTTCGGGCTGGATCATCCTGGGAGCCATTGGCGCGGT
>JANNPR010000311.1:0-2196 GCA_031400345.1 Planctomycetota bacterium
CGGCCAAGTCCATCGCGCGCCATTCGGTTGCCTTCGTAGTCACCGTCGGCCGACTTGAACGTGAGCAGCCCGTTGCTGGTGACCGTTCCACCAATCGCCTTGTAACGCTGGTCGGAGGGGCAGGCCGGGTTCGTATCTTTGAACGGCGCAAAGTTATGCGTCTCGGGGCTGCCGTGCCACAGGATGTTGTTCTCCTTCGTGCCGCTGTTGTTCTGGGTTGGCGGCCAGTCGCGCAAGCCGAGGTTTGGTTTTGTCCAATGAATGCCGTCGCGACTTTCGGCATAGCACACCACTTCGGACTGCGCCTGTCGCAGCGGCGGGCTGTCGATGATGTAGCGATGGCCCCGGTAGTACATCCGATAAATGTCGCCGTCCTGAAACACGGTCGGATAACCGCTGGCGTTACCTTCCCAGGGCTTATCAAATGCGATAGCGACTTCGCGCGGCGTCGGCTGATGCAGCTTCAATTCGGCACGTCCGTCAAGGCGTTCGATCAAAGCCTGATCGACGAACAGTTCCCGCCGCGACCCAATGTCGATTGCCTCGGAAGCAGCCGAAATGCTTGCCCAATCCGACATCGCGATGACAACGAACCATATCAGCAGCGTGCGCATATTGTGATTCCTGAGTTAGGAGGACAGGCGAATTCAAAACATATTGTCCGTTGCAACTAGTCGATAGGTTGAGAATCTACCATTTTTTGCACTGCTGGGGTCGTCCGGCCCCACGCCTTGGTGGAAACCATCGCCCGAGCAAACTCGAGGCTATCAGCATCTTGGGTGCCTTGAACTGAAACCAATTCGATTAGCGAAGATTAGTGTTCCCGATCTTCTTTCCCGCTCGAGGATTTCGGTCGGCAACGAACTTAGAATAATCGAAACAATGCAAGTGTGGCTAAACCACGGGACTACGGCGGGCGACGGGATGTCATCTCGACGGAGCGAGATAACTATCCACGGCTCGCATCATCAAAGCAGAGATCCCGCATAACGCACCGCCCCAAGCCATGTCAACTACCGCTATTCGCAGCGTCCATTTTTCAAGCACGGCGAGATTCGTCATGTCGTACACGCCATAGAGCACGAAGCCGAACACGGCTCCCCAACCGAGCGCATGCCACATCGTAGTGCTCGGGCCGAACAGCGGGCGCACGAATAGCACAAGTCCAGCGGGAATAAAAAAGTACACTAGTATGGCGGCACCCCATCGCGGTGCGAGACTCTCCCCATTTCGCCGGGTGAGCTCGCCAATCTCCTGGGCATAAAATCCCTTCATGGCGCCGAGCCACAGTACATCTACTATCAGAACGAACGGTGCCAAAATCGCCAACAGTTTCAAAGTGTGCATGATAGTTTCCGTGAATCAGCTAAACGAATACTTCTGAAATAGCTAACGTCGCAAAAGAATCCTAGATAGGGCAAGACTTTATACGGCAGCCAGACACTTGAGATCGATACGGAACGCATTTCAGGGTTTCTGGTAGATCCTCTTTACCACGGACTGCGGAACGGGACGCAGGTCCCACACCAAGCCCAGCTTCTGCAATCCTACGAGCAGGTAATAGGTCAGATCGATTTCCCACCAGTAGAATCCCTGGCGTGCTGAGGACGGGTAGTAATGATGGTTATTGTGCCAGCCTTCCCCTAATGTCAGGATCGCGACGAGTGTGTTGTTCCGGCTGCTGTCTGCCGTGGGAAATCGCCGGCTGCCGAATAGATGGGCCAGCGAATTGACACTGTAAGTTGCATGGTAGAGAGCTACAGTCGAGATAAAGAAACCCCAGACGATAAGCATCGGACCATCTGTCTCAAGGCTTGGCATGAGCACGTTAAAAACTTCGCCCAACCCGTATAGCGTAGTTGCGAGGAGGACCGCCAATAGGGGCGAGCAACGATCAAGCCAGCGCAGTTCGGGGAACTTTGTCCAGTCACGAACTAGGCCGGCTCGTAAGTCGTTGTTGCGCGGCGTGAGGAACCAGCCCATGTGAGCCCAGATAAAGCCATGGACATGGGGCGAATGCACGTCGCCCTCCCGATCAGAACTGCGGTGATGTTCACGGTGGTGAGCGGCCCACCAAAGCGGTCCTTTCTGTAACGCCAAACAACCCAGCGCTGCACCCTCATGGTGACCGTCATTTTTTCCCATTCTGCGATAACGCTAGCAGTACACGAAAGTGTTACGGCATAGACAGTAATA
>JANNPR010000322.1:0-3308 GCA_031400345.1 Planctomycetota bacterium
TACAATTGCGTAACGAAATACTAAGATTGGCAGGGAAGAGAATCCACTATCCATCTCGCCCACAATGCGAGCAATCGGTTGTCAAAATTGAGGCACTTATCAAAACTCTCCCCATGGACTGACAGGTGTTCCGGTTGGACTAGCCAGGGCAAAACCAATCCCTGGATTGCCTAGCTCCTTAACGTAACCGCAAGATTCAGGTTAATACGCGATTTCGCTGGGGGTTGATTGATGGCGAAACGGTTTCAGAAAAGAGAAGAAAGATTATTGATGTTTCCGTTCGCAATTGGTCTAATTCTTGCAAGTCGCGTATAAATATTTCCAAACTTCTGGTTAGCGTGACTACAATACGTCGTCAGGATTTCGCTGTCGTCTGCGGGTTGCCCTACTTTTTTTCATAGTTCTTTGTAATGGGAGATCGAGCGATGAAACGTAAATGGGTTAGAGGGTTTACGTTGGTTGAATTATTAGTGGTAATTGCGATTATTGGGATCCTTGTTGCGTTATTGTTGCCAGCCGTCCAAGCCGCCCGAGAAGCCGCACGAAGAATGGACTGCGGCAACCGACTGAAGCAACAAGTGCTTGCCTTGCACAATTATCACGATACCTTCAAAGTGTTTCCGCCAGCGCTGCTGGGCTCGGGACGGTACAACTCAGCCGCCTACCATGCAGCCAGAGGAGGCGTAAAGAATCGAACCGGATGGCAAATGCTTTTGCCCTTTTTTGAACAGCGGCCGGCATACGATCAGTGGAACAATGGTGAATTTGACAATGAATCATCACCTTACGGCCTGGCTCTTTCGTCAGCGAATCCGAGCGTCGCCGTAAATGCTCGTCTTAGTTCACCGCGTTATTCGGTTCTTGAATGCCCGTCGCATCCGCAAGCGGGTGAGAATATGAATCGATTGCCTGGCCGGCCGTCGGACTTTTACACTTCGCGAGACGCCAAACGCACCAGCTATTTGTTCTCCACCGGTTTTTATACGGATTATGATACTCCTCACGAAACGAAAAATGGTATTTGGGCCCAGGGGATGTTTGGCAACGATGGTGCTGCAAAAATCGCCGACATCACCGATGGCACCAGTAACACCATTGCGATTGGCGAATCGATTGGCGGCCGCACTTCCATTAGCACATTGTTTGGTCCATGGGGACTAACAGGGACCCACACGTGCTGCCACGGTCGGGTTGTCGTGGGCCGAAACCCGGCAAGCACGGGAGGCGTGTTAACGCCAACGGTTGCGGAACAAAGGGATTGGCACATCAATTCGAAGTGGCAGAATGATCCGCAGAGACGACACTACGCGTGGGTGTTTAGCAGTGCCCATCCTGGTGGTGCTCAATTCGCTTTGGCAGACGGATCTGTTCGTTTCCTGCCGGAAACGATGAGCTACGCAGTTTTGGCGAGGTACGCCTATTTACACGATGGTGCGCCTTTGGGTGACACACCAGAATGATCTACCCAGTTTAGCATTTGACAGCATGCGTCGCGGCCAGAGCTGCGAGCATGCTGCGTTTTGGCGCGGACACACTGTAGTGGTTTTCACGAGGAAATAAATCTATGCACAACGGCGTTCTTCTTCTCCTTGGAATCTTGGTCACGGCTGGAATGACCGGATGCTCAAAAGGGCCTCCCGGGCCAAAAACGGTAAGTGTCGCCGGGACCGTTAGCATTGACGGAAAACCGGTCGAGGGAGTCGAGGTGCATTTCGTTTCGGAAAAATTTGCCAGTTTTGGTAAGACGGATGCACAAGGTAAATATCAGCTAGTACAAGGCGCCGAACCCGGGGCGAATAAGGTTTACTTCAGCAAGCTGGTCGGTGGAAAAATCAAGGCGGATCCTGCTTCGGGGATTGATGAGACCCAGTTACGAATGATGGCCGAATCCGCAGGGGGCCCTTCTCCAGACGTCGCCAAGGACATTATTCCCGAAGATTACCGGTCAGCCGAAACGACTAAGTTGAAGTACACCGTCCCTGAGGCAGGAACAACAACTGCTGATTTCAAACTCTAGATTAATTACTGCGATGGGCGATTAGCGGCTAACCGCGTTGTTCTTCGCGTCGTTCTTTGTTGGGTGAGGAGGTTGTTCGGCTTTTAGTGTTTCGTAAAAGCGGCGAGCATCGGCATGTCCAGGGCTTGCTCTTAACGCTAGTTGTAGTTGTTCTAAAGCGTCGTCTTTGCGATCAAGTTTTAACATGAGTTTCCCGAGGTTTACACGAGCATCAGACATCTCCGGGGCAATGCGAACCGCTGCCTCGAAGCGATCAAAAGCCTCCGCTTCCTTTCCAATTTTTAGGTAAGCGTGACCCAAATTGTAGCTTGCCAATGCGAAGTCCGATTTCAACACCAGCGCTTTTTCAAAACACCGAATTGCTTCGACGTACTTTTCCGTTCGGAATAGCGCTATTCCCATTTGAAATGGAAAGTCGGCTGCGTAAGGAAACTTCTTCGCATCGGCGTCAAGCACCTCGTACGCTTCCTGGAACCTACCAATCTTGATCAGGCCCTGCCCCAGCGCCAGGCATATCGCGGGATCGCGTGCCCCTTGCTCAATCTGATTGTGAAGCAGGTTCAGCGCTTGACCTGCTTGTCCCTCATCCATGAGGCTGGCCGCCTGCGACAAACGCTCATTGCTGTCGGCGCGTAACCGAAGCACCTCAGCCGCAACGGAGTCGTTCCAGCTCAATGCCTGATCTGGCAAGGACTCCACTATGGCAAGGTGCTCCAACGCTGCTCGCTCATTCCTTTGCCGTCGATAAATCAGCGCCAGGACTTCGTGAATCGTACGTGAATCGGGTTGCAACCGGCTGGCGCTCTCCGCCCACTTCTGCGCCGCCGCAAACTCGCCACATTGTAGCGCAACTCTTGCCAAATCTAATTGAGGTCTCGGATCCGTTGGTGCAATATCGACAGCGATGCGCAGGTGTCGCGCAGCTTGGTCGAAGTGCAACGTGTCCAAAAAGAGCTCGCCAATTCTCACGTGAACGGTGGAGAAATCGGGACGCAGTTCCGCGGCCCGTTGGAATGCACTGACTGCTTCGTAGTGATTACTGGCAGTCATCACAAGTCCTAGGTAATACGGCCATCGGAAATCCTCAGGCGCAAGTTCTGCAGCGGAACGGAAACAGTCCGCTGCATCATCGTCAAACTGATGGGCAAAAAGCACCATCCCCAATCGACCCCAGGCATCGGCCGAATCGATTGACTGAAGGACCCCTTTTCGAGCCGATTGCACGACCGTCCTCACATCGGCATCGGCAGCCGAGAGATTGATCCGCGGCACTGTCCTGGCGGGTTTAGTC
>JANNPR010000328.1:0-4667 GCA_031400345.1 Planctomycetota bacterium
GCTGACTGCTAACTGCCGACTAAGCTGCCTGTTCGGATTGTAACGATGAAGATCTCGTCCAAACGTTTCTTGGCAGTCCACATCGGGCGGTCAGTGTGACCTATTCTTGGGAAGAGTGAAGTGTCCGCAAAGTGTCACACCACGCCTTGGTTCGTGGGAGATCCGGTCCATGTTGCTATCAAATTATGTTCTTCGACTCCCTCGTCATACGGCAGGTCATTACGCTGCTGGTTGCGTGAACGTCGAGTATGTCAAGGGTTCGCAAAAACTGCGTATCGAGTCTGACCTTGTGGATTTGTCCCGTTTTGGTTCCCGTATTCGGCTCGATAGAATGATCGACGTGGGTGAATCTGTCACTTTGCACATCCAGGACGCAAAGTCTTCATTTGCGGTGTTATTGGAAGGGAATGTGCGATGGTGTCAGTTGGATGATGACGGCCGCTGGTCTATAGGCTGTGTTTTTACAGAGCAGGTCTCTTGGGAGACGTTTGGTGAACTGTTCTTACGCGAGTTCTTAACTGCCGAAGAGCCAACGACGCAACCGCCCGCTCAGGATTTCTCGCTAACACCAAACGTCAGGTAGAGTTCTGGGATTAGAGGTTAGTGGTTAGTGGTTAGAGGAGGTTAGAGGAGATCAATCTTGTTCTCCGAAATGCCGCGGCTTCGCGCCACGGGTGCCTCACCCTTTTTCTACCAATGCCACCCAAGCGGATGCTCGGCTGAGACCTAACGGTCGTGAACC
This sequence comes from Planctomycetota bacterium, assembly GCA_031400345.1. Lineage (GTDB taxonomy): Bacteria > Planctomycetota > Planctomycetia > Pirellulales > Pirellulaceae > JANNPR01. The sequence goes on from JANNPR010000328.1 coordinate 743, forward strand.
GCTATTCTACTCGGTGGTTGAACCCCCCCGAAATAAACTCGACGGCATCTTTTCCTTTGCTTGGACTGTTCAGTTAAATCTGACCGATCGGTCCCATTGGACACCGCGCCGCCGAACCCCGCGCCCCTGAACCCTCTAACCTCTAACCACTAACCACTAACCTCTCCCTCCGATAAGATTGTCTTCATGTCTTTTGTTAACGCATCTTTATTGCTGGGTGGGATCCTGGTTGCCGCGCCGGTTCTGCTGCATCTGCTCATGCGCCGGCAGCCGAAGCGTTTAGTTTTTCCAGCGATTCAGTTTATTAAGCCCAGAATGGATGCCAATCGTCGAACATTGCAAATGCGACATTGGCTGTTGTTGTTTTTGAGAGGCGCCTTGCTTGCGTTACTGGCCGTCACGTTGGCTCGGCCCAGCGCACATGCTGCAGCCGTTGGCCAAGGGGTGGTACTTGGCGGCTTATTTGGTTTGTCGCTCATTTTGGCTGGGGCCATCGTGGTCGCAGTCCAACGTCGGTTAGGCAGAATTGTGATCAGCGCTCTGGGGATTCTGTTGTCGATTTCCTGTCTCGTTGTGTTGATCGGAACTACGAAATTATTAGCCGGTTCGGGGAAAGTGATTTTGGGCGATCAAGAGTCTCCCGTTGCAGCGGCATTGTTGGTTGACACTTCCGCCAGAATGCAATATCGGTATCAAGATCAGACCCGGCTGCAAGCAGCTCAAACCATGGCAGCGGGAGTGCTTCGGCAACTGCCAAACGACAGCCAGATCGCAATCCTCGACTCGCGAGGGCTTCCACCCACGTTTGCTATCGACATCCCAGCAGCTCAACGCTCCCTGGAAAGGCTACAGACATTTGGTGTTCCCAGACGTTTGCCGAAACTTCTGGATGACGCATTGGGACTGCTAAAAACGTCCGACAAAGTTCGCCGAGAAATCTACATCTTTACGGACCTGACGAGTGACGCCTGGACCGACGATTCGCAGGCACTCGGCCAGCGCATGGAAGAAGTCGAAGACGCGTTGTTGTATATCGTCGATGTCGGCGTTCCGTCCCCAAAGAACCTTGCTATTGGAAACGTCAGTTTATCGGGTAGCCGCATATCTCGGGGAGCGGATCTAGATCTGACCACCGAGATAAGTAGCATTGGCATCGACACTGCGGCGACGGTCGAGTTGCATGTCGAAGTTCCCGATCTTAGTCGTCCAATCATTGTCGACGGTAAGCCGCTCCTTCCGGAAACACAACGACGGAGTCGTGAGACGGTGCCGCTGACCGCTGGATCGGCAGAGCCATTTCGCGTGCAAGTCAAAGGTCTTTCCCCGGGTATTCATCACGGTTTTTTGCGACTTACTGGGGACGATGGATTACCGTTCGACAATGTGCGTTTTTTCAGTGTAGCCGTGGAGGACGCCTGGCCAATCCTGGTGGTGTCGGGTGCCGATGCCGTCTCCAGCTTTGTCACCGATGCTCTCGCGCCGCTGGCATTCCGGCAACGCGGGGAGGCACGATTCGAATGTCGCACGGTACCGCAAGCGGGACTAGCTAATGAAAATCTGGAAGACTACGCCGCGGTTTGCTTATTGGATCCCGGTCCTTTCACTCCAGAAGGTTGGGAGCAATTATTGAAGTATGTCCAGCAAGGAGGAGGGCTGGCGATGTTCTTGGGTCGCAATGCCACTTCCGCATTTGAATCGACGGCAGCACAGCAGTTAATTGGCGGTAAGTTGGGGCGTCAGCCGTGGCGCGCGGCCGGTCGAGAAATATTTTTGGCTCCAGTTAGTTTCGAGCATCCTGTGATGGCCGAATTTCGTGCGATGGCAACTGCGGTACCTTGGGATAGTTATCCGGTATTTCGGCACTGGGACTTTAGCGAGCTGAATTCGACGACGGCAGTTGTCACATCGTTTAACAACACACGTCCGGCCATCGTAGAACCGACACTGGGAAACGGTCGCGTGTTAGTGGCAACCTCGCCTTTTTCAGAATCGGTACAGCCGCAAGGGCGATTAGCTTGGAACGAGTTCTTTGGCTCGGACGCGCCCTGGCCAACGTTTGTGTTGGTGAACGAAATGATGCTGCACCTCGTGCAACAGGGTAACTCACGATTGAATTTCTTAGTGGGAGAAAGCGTTTCGTTATCCAATGACCCGCAACGCTCACCCGAACGGTATCAGCTATTTGCGCCCGATGATTTACCTCATGACGTGATCGCTCGGGATTCGCGATTGGCAATGGGCGCGCCGGAGCGTGCGGGCACTTACTATCTCAAGGGAAACCGGGGCGGAGTCATCCAGCGAGGTTTCAGTGTGAACCTGCCGTACGCCGCCAGCGACTTGACTCGCATCACTCCAGACCGATTGGACGCGCTGTTGGGGGCCGGGAAGTATCGGATTGCCCGTTCGCAACAGGAGATTGTCCGCGAAGTTGGCGAGGCGCGAATTGGCCGCGAGTTCTATCCGTACTTGTTGCTGATCCTGGCGTTTATGCTTGCTGTCGAGCACGTGCTGGCGAATCGGTTCTATAGGCGCGACCAACCTGTTGCCGGGCCACTTTCGCAAGTCTCCGAACTGCCACGCGGGAGTATCGCATGAGGGAGTGGAGCCTGGATCCTGTGCTCGGCCAGTTATGGGTACCGCTTGTCGCAGGATTCGGACTATGCGCGCTTCTTTTCTTGTCGCCGTCGTACCGTCAGGTCTCGCGGTTTCGTCGAGCAGTTCTGTTGTCCTTGCGAGCGGTCGTGATTGGTCTATTGACGGTTGCCATGCTGCGTCCGGCCTATGTGTCCACGGTCTCGAGACCTCAAAACCAAGTTCTAGTGCTCTTGTTCGATATGTCTCGCAGCATGCAATTGCCCCATGTTGCGGGAGGGCCTTCCCGCTGGGACGCTCAGCGAACCGTGCTAAAACGAGCGCAGGAGATTTTACGGGATCTACCCACCACTATGGAGCTCAAGGTATATGGCTACGACTCGCAGCTGCACGTTGTGGGATTCGACGGCCAAGTCTTTGAGCTTCCGGAACAACCCCATGGCGACCAAACGGATATCGGCACTTCGCTCGCCGAGGCAGTGCGGCGCGAAACAGGAAAGCGCTTGGCGGCCGTGGTGATGTTGGGAGACGGCACGCAAACGGCCTTCGACCCGCGTGTGGATTTAAATGAGGCGGGACGGGAACTAGCAAGGTTAGGATTTCCCCTATTTACTCTGGTCTTTGGGCCGAGCGGCGATGTGGCTCAATCCCGAGACTTGGTAGTCGAAAGCCTTCCTGAGCAGTACACGGTGTTTGTAAAGAACGAATTGCCGGTGCGTGGACAGATTCGAGTTCGGGGTTATGCGAACCAAGATATTCCGGTGGAAATGGCGGTGGAGAGTTTGTCGGATGGAAAGAAGGTGACCGTCGGGCCTCGACTAGTCCGAGTCAAGGAGGACGGTGAGAGTGCCTCCGCGGAACTCCGTTTTATTCCCGACAAACCTGGCCAGTATCGTTTGACGATGCGCGTCGCGCCCCAACCTGGCGAGTTAGACGTTAAGAACAATGAATTGACATCGTTTCTGACTGTCCTGGACGGCGGACTGAGGGTCGCATACCTCTATGGAGAGCTGCTCGGCGAACAGCGCTTACTTCGGCGGTCTCTCAACCAATCTGCCGAAATCGAACTGGAAGATATCTACGTCGATCCGCGTAATCGAGACCGCTGGCCAATAGACTTCGGCGAATTGCTTACGCCCCCTAGGTATGACGTGTTGCTACTGGAGAGCGTCGAGAGTGCTGCGATCGGAACGAATAATCTCACAACAATTGCCAAGGGGGTAGAACAGGGGCGTGGGCTGATGATGGTGGGTGGTTTTCACAGTTTCGCACCAGGCGGTTACGCATTGTCTCCACTCGCCGATGTGCTCCCCATCAAGATGAACCGATTAGA
>JANNPR010000423.1:0-3238 GCA_031400345.1 Planctomycetota bacterium
ACAGCGATTCAACGATTATCCCGGTTTGCGTGGCGGATTACTTGTGCTGCCACTTTGTGCGCGATGCCATTGATGAGCGGGGTGTCGATCTCGTGGGCTCAGCAAGGAGCTAGCCCGAACGTCACGATTGAACTCGAATGGCAAGGGCGGCGCCTTGAAGGGATGCCATTGTCCTGGGCAGAGGATCAACTATTTCTGCTGCAGCGTGATGGACTGATAAGGTCGGTGGATCCGACTGAAGCTCAAAATTACCATAAGACATCGGACTCCTTCCAAAGCTATTCACAATCCGAATTGAAGGCCAGTTTGCTGCGTGAGTTTGGGAAAGGGTTTGATGTTTCAGGGACGGGGCACTTTCTTGTTGTTCATCCAGGCGGCCAACGAGATCCTTGGTCGTCCCGATTCGAAGACCTATATCGATCGTTTGTTCGGTATCTGTCAGTTCGGGGCTATCAACCGCAGGCACCGTCTTTCCCTTTGGTCGCAATCGTCTTTCCTCAACGCGAAGGATTCTTGCGATACGCACGCGTTGAGAATGTTCAGTTGGCCGGTGGAATGCTGGGGTACTATTCGCCAGTTACAAATCGCATCGTCATGTTCGATATCACCCAGGGAGATGGGGAGGATCCCGATTGGCAGGTGAATGCCACGACGGTGATTCACGAAGCGGCTCATCAGACGGCTTTCAACGTTGGTTTGCACAATCGATTTAACCTGCCGCCACGTTGGGTTGCCGAAGGCCTGGGAACGCTTTTCGAAGCGCCGGGCGTGTACGACGCTCAGCGCAACACGAGTCGCCACGATCGGGTCAATCGTCGGCAGCTGGCCGCTTTTCGCGCGTACCTTAGTCGAGGTCGCCAATCCACTTCATTGGCAGAGCTAATAAGCTCGGACCGCACATTCGCTTCTCGCACTGACGAGGCTTATGCCGAGGCTTGGGCCTTGACGTTTTATCTAACGGAAACAGAGTCGCGTAAATATATGCAATATCTCGCTAAGACGGCGGCCCGCGAGCGTTTTCGTGAATTGCGATCGCCCGAAGTTCTACAGGAGTTCACCAGCGTATTTGGCGAAGATTGGTCCATGCTGGACGCCCGTTTTCTGCGATTCATGCAGGAAATCAAATGACGCACGGGCGCTAATTAACCCCAGAACCTCCACCACGGTTTGTCGGATTTTCTGGGCCCCGTGGCGCGAGCTCCGACCCGTTGACCATGTGGGCCGATAGCGCCTTCCAATTTTGCACGCGACATATGGGCATCGGCCATCTTGGCATCGAACAAATTTGCCATGCTCAGGTTTGCGCCCGTCAGGTTCGCGCCGGTCAAATCAGCGCCTCGTAGATCCGCTCGAACGAGCGTGGCATTGTTAAAATTGCCTCGCAGATCCGCCATGGTGAGGTCTGCGCCGGTGAGGTTAGCGCCAGTGAAATCGCAGTTTTGCATTTTGGCGTAACGAAGAATAGCGTCAGTCAAGATCGCATCGCGAAAACTGCAACCCGGCAACGTCGCGTCTGTCAGATTGGCGTGGGTGAGCGAAGCACCGTCAAAATTTGATCCCGCAAGCCCCGTGCTTTGAAGATTCGTTCCGTCCAACTTTGCGCCGCAAAAGTTCGAATCGCGTAGATCGGAGTTGTGAAAGTCCGTGCCGCTTAAATCCATTCCCATAAAATTGGCACCGACCAGCTTTGAGCTATCCATCTTATGCCCTGCCAGCGTGGCGGCATCGATTTGCTTAAGAATCTTGCCGGTCGTCACATGCTTGATGTCGATCATTGTCTCGATTCCTCTAATTTTCCAGCCGAATATACGCACATTCAGGACAGACCACCAGTCTGGAATGCTCGTCAAACTGCCTAATAGCGTGTTCGTGTTCATTAGTTGAACTACGAAGAACACGAATCAGGCGAAAAGGGAGGCGCTGTTCAGGCAACTGCGGTTGCCGCAAAGTTCCCATAGCATGATAATCGACCGCATGGATTTCCGAGTGAACTTAGAAGCGTTTCGAGGTCCGCTGGACCTGCTTTTGTATTTAGTACGAAAGCATGAGTTAGATGTTCTGGACATTCCGATCGCTCATATCACCGATCAATTCGCCAATTACCTTTCGGTCTTGGAGTTGCTTAATTTGGACGAAGTCGGGGAGTTTCTAGATATGGCCAGTACCCTCACCGAAATAAAGTCGCGAATGGTGCTACCTCGTGGCGGTGAGGAAGTTGAGGAGTTTGAAGATCCACGAGAAGACCTCGTACAAAGGCTGCTCGAGTACAAGAAGTATCGAGACGCTGCCAGTATGCTCGACGAACGCAGCCGAGCCTGGCAACGACATTTTCCTCGTCTCATTAACGATTCACCCGCCGATGCGGGAGGTCCCGCCGCTCAACCGATCTTCGAACTGGAACTTTGGGACTTAGTTAGTGCCTTCGGTCGAATTACGCGTGACACTTTCGTGAGCCAAGCGGCGAGTATCGTTTATGACGACACGCCCATCCAAGTCTACATGGCCCGAATTCACGAACAACTTGTACTCGGTCGCCGGATCGCATTTTCGAACATGTTTCTGCCTGGTATGCACAAGTCCGCGATGGTTGGCGTATTTTTAGCGGTGTTGGAATTGGTTCGCCATCACAACGTCGTAACGGAACAGCCCGAATTACACGGTGAAATCTGGATCGTCGCTGGTGAAGAATTCCGCGAGACGTTTGATCTTTCGCAAGTTGATGATTCCCCTGCAGTTGTGGTTGATCTCGATGGCGCCGCGATGCGTTCGAAATAGGTCATGCCTACTACTGCGCATTTATTGCTGTAGGGCATACAGGATAACGTTCACCCCAATTTTTGCAGCGTCACTCTTGATATACCCTTTGCATTCAAGCGACGAAGCGTTCTCCAGCGCGCAGCTCAGGTCGTACGGGGAAAAAATTACGGCCAACCGATCGTCGATCGTCACACCTTCTAACAGCGGTTCGGCCTGAGTTTCTTTGGCACGCAATCCATCGCCGTCACCTCGCACCAGCGGGTTCCGTACGGTCACTCGTCGCAAATCGAACCCTCGAAATGCGGAAGTAAATATTGGATGCTCGGCTGGAATTCGTGTCAGTTCACGATCCGATAACGTGGCACGCAGCTCGCGGCGGAACGCGTCGGCGAACTCATCGCTCCCACAAATCGCGTCTGCAAAAAGAACGCCGCCCCGATCGAGAAAAGTCGCTAGGGCTTTTCGCTCGGCGGCACTTAGT
>JANNPR010000426.1:0-4016 GCA_031400345.1 Planctomycetota bacterium
CACGTTTCTGGCGCAAGGTGCATCGGGAACTGGAGGGGCGAAGACGGACAAAGATGGTAAATTCTCCTTCGACGCCGTGGTTGGAAAAAATGTCGTAACGCTCTCGAAGTTCGCGGCGGGGAGCGAAGAAAAAGTCTCCGAAGAGGAAATGAAAAGGGGTAACATGGCCCAAATGATGGAAAAAGCTTCCGGCGACACAGCTAAGAATGAATTGCCCGCCAGGTATGCCTCGGTTTCCGATTCGGGATTGACTGCTGATGTTCAAACAGGCAAGACGAACGAATTCAAATTCGAACTGACGGATGCGGGAGCGGGAGGGGGAGCGGAAGCGGAAAAGCCAAAGGAAAAGGAATAGGTTATCGTTCCGGTATTCTGACCCGTAGCGTCCTCCACTATTGGTGGGTCTCGGGCCGAAAACAAGTGCCACCGGTCTGGCTGTGCTCTTACGAGCGAACTCAGAACCGGTGGTTTTTTTTGTTTTAAACAGGCGGCCAACTAGATTATGTTGCTCGGCCGTCGCGTTTCGCTAATTCATCGCGAAGCTGCGCGGCCAATTCGTACTGTTCGGCGGCAATGGCGTCGGCAAGCTGCTCATCGAGCGTGCGGCCCACGGCGTAGTGGTCTCGCAAGGCGGACTGAAGTTCTCGCAAACGTCCCACCAGTTCATCTTCTTCGAAATAATCATCCGCCTCGTGTTCCAAAAAAAAGATACGCATCCGCTCCAGCCCGCGGCTGATCGCCTGGATAGAAGCTTCTGCGCCGCCGTGATTCTCGTCTAATTGAGATAGGGCTTCCGCCTGAGTACGGTGGAAAAGAACGTACGGGCGGTATTGTTCGTGCGACATCGTCCATTGCTCATCGGGCGAGTATTTCTTGCAGAAATCCATCAGAGCCAACGTGTGGTCCGCATCACGGATCGCATTTTCGAATTCGCGCAAAGACAACCAACAAACGCGGCGGTGATAGTATTGGACGAACTCACGGTCCGCTTCAGAACACTGTTCCTCGCTCATCAAAAATTCGTGGCCAAAATGGACCGCCTGACCGATTAGGTAATCAAAATACGTTTCGCTACCCTCCGACCTCGTACCGTCGGGCCGCCCCGTTGTTTCCAGCTGCAAAACACCTAGATCCACTCGCATCTGTATCACATCACGTCCATCTTTGCCTTTTACCATGCGAACATTTATGGTTTGAGGTTCGTATGGCCACTTATTGAGAATGTCGTCGAGGTGTTGCCGTCGGGCCATGCTGGAAATCCGTGAAGTTATCTTGTTACGTGGATTGTAGTCACAGAGTTGCAAACGAGGAATTATGGAGGTGAACCTAATGCTCGCGGAATTGAAGCTAAATCGCGACACGACATCCGCATAAACCCACCCCCATCGAGTGGTCTATGTTTCATTCAACCATGTGCCAGAAAGTGACTTTTCGATGCAAGAATTAATCGACCAGTACCTCGCGGGACCTGTTGTCCTACGCGATGCCACAGTCGGATTAACCCCTAGTCAACTCGCAGCGCACCCGATACCTAGCAAATGGTCCATTGCCGAAGTTGTTTGCCACCTAGCCGATTTCGAGATTGTATACGCCGATCGTATCAAGCGAGTGTTAGCTGAAGAGAAGCCGGCATTGCTCAGTGGGGATCCCGATCGTTTTGCTGCCGATCTAATTTACGACAAGCGAAACATTGCGGAAGAGCTATCGCTCATTGAAGCCATTCGTCGCCACCTTGCAGTAATCCTCCAGAATTGTTCAGCCTCAAAGTTCCAACGGGTGGGTCTCCATTCGCAGGACGGCGAACTGACATTGGAGACGCTGTTACAACGGGTAACCGCGCACATCCCGCACCACGTGCCGTTTATTGTGGAAAAACGACGGGCGATGGGATTATAGATTTTGGATTAATGATCTTGGAATGGCGATTCGCGATTGGCATTTCGGATTCATCCGGGCAATCCGAAACCTCAAACTCGAAATGCAAAATCACTTTACCGACCACTCGGTGTAATTTCTGTAATATCCAAAGTGTCTCGACCAGTGCTGGCGAGGTTGTGCGCCGAACCATCCGTAAGCATATGCTTGCGTGGGAACCCGCTGTTCGCGACCTGGATTGCATCCGAACGTTGTCTGCGGAAGTGATTGGGCGGCGGGAGTTCTCAGGGTCACGTAGGTAGGGTATTCGGCCCTGACCGTACCGGTGGCTACGGCAATAAACATAGCCGTCAAAGTTACCGCCCAAATTCGCTTTTTTTGGTCTGCCATAGAATTTTCCTGAACAAAGTTGGCCTCGCATGACTGGCGATGGTCAAAATCGTCTCTCTTGGGGCTATCGGCGGCAAACCTCATGGGACTTTTGTCGCTTTTCGAGTTAAACTCGCGTTCCGAATTCTTCGGAGTGAGGTTTACCCCGGCCTGGGCATTCGCGTGAATTGCGACTTCGTTCACGTTGACCCATTTTTTCCTGCTCTGATATACTTCGCGTGCCCCCTGCCGGATTTATTCAAGCCTGATGCGCCAGCAAAGCCGTTACCGCGATTCCTTCGCTGGCGCTTTTGGCTTCAATACAAGCAAATCCATACAAGCAAACCCAGTCGTGACGATCAACCTGAAGAAACGTATACGATTTCATGAAGGATGAATGATGGCTACCACTCTCGGCAGTAGGATCAAACAAGACATCACACAGTGCATCGGTAACACGCCATTGATCAAACTGCAGCGGGTTACCGCTGGATGCGTGGCTACTGTGCTAGCTAAACACGAGAACATGAATCCGTTGTGGAGCGTGAAGGATCGCATTAGTCGCGCCATGATCGATGCGGCGGAACGTGATGGAAAAATCAATGCCAGCACGATCATCATCGAACCAACAAGCGGAAACACGGGTATCGGTTTAGCCTACATTTGCGCGGCGCGTGGTTACACGCTGAAAGTAACGATGCCGGAAAGTATGACCTTGGAGCGTCGTCGGATGCTCAAGGCGCTGGGTGCAGAAATTATTTTGACACCGGCTGCGGAAGGGATGCCCGGAGCGGTCCGCAGGGCCGAGGAATTGCTGGCGCAGAATCCTAGTTGGTATATGCCTCAACAATTTAAGAATCCAGCCAATCCAGAAGTTCACCGCCAAACGACGGCCGAAGAGATTTGGCGCGATACCGAAGGCCAAGTCGATATTTTTGTAAGTGGCGTGGGTACTGGCGGCACCATCACAGGCGTGGCCGAGGTTATCAAGCCACGCAAGCCAAGTTTTAAAGCCATCGCTGTCGAACCTGCAAATAGTCCTGTCATTGCCCAGCGAAAAGCCGGCCAATCGTTGCAGCCCGGACGCCATACCATCCAAGGCATTGGCGCGGGTTTCATCCCCGACGTGCTGAACGTCAATATCATTGACGAAGTCGTCGCGGTGAAAGACGAGGATGCCGCCGAGACCGCGAGAAGTCTTGCGAAAATGGAAGGACTCATGTGTGGAATATCGAGCGGTGCGGCAGCCTGGGCCGCTATCCAAGTCGCTAAACGCCCCGAAAATAAGGGGAAGCTAATCGTGGTCTTGTTGCCCGATATTGGAGAACGATATCTGTCCACTTCTCTATATCCCGAATGATTTAACTGGCCGGTATTCGGAATGATTCCTGGACTCCTCTAAGCCTGCTGCCAGAGGAAAGTTGCGATTGGAACTAACTGGCATGTTTCTAGACGGCATCGGCAGTGTTTTCGTACAATGAAATCATGACAAAGTTCCGCGCCCGAACTGTAGCCTGTCTGACCTCGACCGCAATCATCGGAAGTCTGTTGCTGCCTGCTCAGCTTGCGGCAGAGAAGCCGAAGGTCGCGTCCACTGCCAATGAAGCGGACCGTCGAAGCCGAGAGCTCGTGTCCCAATTAGGTGATGAGCAGTTTACCGAGCGCGAACAAGCCTCGCGATTGTTGGTTGATATCGGCTATCCGGCCATCTCCGAGTTGGCCGTTGGGTCCAAAAGTCCGGACCGAGAGATTCGCACTCGATCTCGGCGAAT
>JANNPR010000477.1:0-1669 GCA_031400345.1 Planctomycetota bacterium
CGAATGCCGTACATACCAGTCATTTTTATGCAACTGCAGCTTGGCCAGTTGCCGGTTATCCATCGAAGCCAGATCGGTGTCACGAAATGGCGGCGGATTTCCGTAACTCACCTTGTAGATTCGGCCTGTTGAACGATGAACCCCATCGTTGTCGTGGCACTCACCAATGTCTGTCCAGTCGGCGATGTACACAGCGCCATCGGGACCGTAGATCATTTCGATTCCACGAAACCAAGAATCATTGGCATGGAGAAAGTCAGCCGCGTGTGTGGCGACATATCCGCTTCCGCTGCGTTGTAAACGGTCTCGGTTTAACCGCAGCCCATGTAAATTGACCGTAAACACGTCGTTTCGATATTCGTCTGGCCAGTTGTCGCCCAAGTAGATCATCAGGCCGCAGTGCGCATGACCTCCTCCCAGCGCGCTCGTCGGATCGGAAACACCCTTGCGCACATCATTCCATTGTTCCGCCGTATCCCAATGAAAATGATCGGCGCTTTGTTCCAACAATTGATATACGTGCGGGTTGAAGTCAGCACCATACATCCGTCGATAGTGAGCTCCAGGGACAATATGCCAAAGGTGACCGATCACGGTATTAATGAAGAACATTTGCCCGTAGTCGTCGAAGTCGAAACCCCATGGATTCGTAGTTCCGTGGGCGATCACTTCGAATTTCTCACGGGCCGGATGGTAGCGCCAGATGCCGCAATTGATCTGAGTCCGTTGGGAGGGTGATGCGCCCGGTCGACCGACAAACGAAGTCGTGAGGATTCCATGCCTGCCGTAAAGCCAACCGTCAGGTCCAAAAGTCAGCCCATTTACGATATTGTGGCGCACGGCTCCATCGTCCCACCCGTCTAGAACGACGATGGGCTCGCTGTCGGGGATGTCATCTCGATTCCGATCGGGAATGAACAAAAGGTGCGGTGCGCACAAAGCCCAGACTCCGCCAAAGCCAACGGTCACGCTCGTTAGATGCTGTCCTTTGTCCCAAAAGACCTTTCGTGAATCCGCATCGCCGTCCCCGTCCGTGTCTTCCAGGATAATGATCCGATCGTGAAATCGAAGGTCGAAATTCACGCTGCTTTCGGCGTAGGTGTTGTTCTCTGCGACCCAAAGTCTTCCCCGTTCATCCGTGGTTATGGCAATCGGCTGGGTGACCTGAGGTTCCGCGGCAAATAAGTCAACGCGAAAACCCTTCGGCACGGTCATCTTGGCAACGGCTTCTTGCGGCGTAGGAGGGGGCCGATCGGTTGCCTGGGTGTCCAAAGGCTTTGCACTAACGGAGTCTTCTGCGGTCAAACATAGCGAACTTGAAAAGCAAATAATGAACGCCGTTGCGGCACTAGCCATGAACCCATGAATACTTGACGCCAAAGACAAATACCGTTGCATCATCAGCATGCCGTACTCGGAGTATACGAGGAAAATCGTTCGGATCCGTCGGATCCGAACGATCGGTCCGATCAATCTGGAGACGGGCGAATTGTCGACAGAGCATAATTTCCGCGAACTTGATTCGCCACCAGCCTATCAATTGGCGAGCGTGGAAGCCATCGTGGCAAAGCAACAGTCTGGGCTGGGGCGTGCGCAGTTTGGTCATGTCAATAGAAATTGCATTTATCCTATTTGTGTTCCTCGACAGAATAGAATTGCGACAGCGTTG
>JANNPR010000500.1:0-6794 GCA_031400345.1 Planctomycetota bacterium
GGTTGTTGTTCGTGGCAATTGTTTGGCAACGCCCAATGCTACGCTTAGCCCTCGGTTGCCAACTCCCGTTGATTTCAAATTCTGCGCGATGGGGCCGGGTTGAATCGTCTGCAGTTTCAGTGGAGTACCGCGAGTCAATCGAGGCGAGTTCCGATACGGGACCAGGAAACCGGTCCCAATTTGTAGTACGACGTGTCCCATGGGTCCGGAAACCTCAGTTCGTGTGACCAATATATCATGCGAGCTCGTCCGTGCAGGTCGGAAAACGGGATCGGTCCAATGGTACGGCTGTCCCTGGACAATCGCCGATTATCGCCCAAGACAAAGAATGAATCCGAAGGAACTTGGATCGGCTCAAAGTTGGAAAGATCGGGATCTGCATGCAAATCACGATCAATTACCGCATGTCGATCATTTCCAGCCGCTCCATTGACAAATAGCTTCTCATTCTTGATCTCGACTTCGTCGCCAGGAAGTCCCACGAGGCGCATGACGTAAAGAGGTGAATTCGGGCCTTCGCTGCGGAATACGACAATATCGTTACGTCGCAAACTCGTTGGACGAGACCATAATTTATCGACGAGGATGCGATCACCCGGCTGGATTGTGGGTGACATTCCTCGCGTCGGGACGAGAAACGCTTCGGTAACAAAAGACCGAACCGTGAACGCGACAAGATTGTTCGCGACACTGAACATGACAAAAGCGAGCAAATACACCCACAATCTCTGGTACGGCTTAAGCGGAATGTCGCGATGACGTTTCGCGAGTAAGAAAGCATCGACAACCAGATAGATGGGAAAGGCAATCGTACATAGCAACAGGACTGCCAAGGCCGAGCGACCAATTGGCAATGAAATGGTTGCGAACACGAACACCGGAAGGAAGACGGCACTGATCGACCAAAGGACGATGCTCCGGCGCAATTTCCCGACATAGATCTGGCCGATTGGACCACCCAAGATGCTCATAAGTGCTGCGAGCCAGGGCCGTCGTGGCTTTGCGGTTTTGGAGTCCACTGTGGTTTTGCCTGTAGAACGATTGCCGTCCACCGGGCGGCGGTGAACGAGCTGATTTTAAAACCGCACGGCCTGCGGGGTCGGTGCAATGGGTTGTTCAAGGGATTAGATTGTGGCTGGTCCACTCCGCCGCCAACATCGATTCCATCACCTAATCTCTCATCCCCCCCAGCCCGTATCCGTCGGTCATTGCAAACGAAACTGATGTCAATCGCTCGCGACTCGGTTTCGGTGGAATGTTCATTCGTCGGCATCCTACATTTGCTTTTCAATCACCAATTTCTTCGGAAATCGTCCATGTGCGAAGTTTCAGTCCCTTGAGTCCGGAAAGTTGCAGTCGACGCGTTTTTGTTTCTTTTGTCGTCAGCTTAGGTTTCGTGCCTTTTTTATGATCCGCGGGCGAGGCGTAGATCAAAGTCCCTTGTGGTGTGACTTCTGTTGTAACTGTTGTTGAATCAACAGTTGCTGTAAGAGTCAAAAGGCGAACTAGTTTGCCATCCGTGTTGATTGGCGACGAATGTTCGATACGAATTCGACCGTCGCCAACTTGTTGCTCTATCGTCGCGATAGTTTCGATTGCCAACCCGTCAGGTGCGTCTCCCGTCGGCGATCCGGTGCGCCGCGCGTATTCCTTTGCAAGATCACCTGTCATGCTGATAACTAGATGATCGCCAACCCTTGGGACGCTTCATCTACTTGGGCAAAAAGTCCGTTTCCAAGTGAATGACAAGCGCAAACGCGGCCAGTGTGCGTACCACCATTTTGTTTCTCCTTTGAAAGTGGATGACAGTCGCTATCGTCAGCTTACTGCAGATGGACGAGGCGACGAATAGCGAAAGTAATCACCTGCTCCCAGATACGGTTTACCCCTCAGCCGCCAACAACCGGTGATTTCAGATGCCGCCCGGACGGCCGGTGGTGGTGAACCGTTCGTGATGTCGTCGGTGGTTACGTGTTATCGCGTTTGCCGGTGAAATGCGAGATCACTTCTTCGATTCGGTCGCGGCTTTGTGTGAAATTAAACGTCCGTCCAGTACAATCCGTCTCGATCCGTCCGATGAAACAGGTCGTTCTATGCAAACTGTGCGTTGCAGATCAGTTTTGAAATCCCCATTCCCGGGACTGCTGTGGCTTCTAATCAGCACCACTGCACCATGGGATAGATGTGCACAGGCTGAAGATGATCCAGTCAACTTCCGCGAATATCGAGACAGCCGACCTACCATTGATCTCATCGATTCGGTTCGCGTTTTGTCTGCCAATAAGGCCGAGGAATTGGAAGACGAAATTAAGTCGGCGTACGCCAAGCTTGCGCCTGCGGTCGTACGGATCTGGCAACACAATGAACAGGGACGCGCATTCGACGAGCATGGGCTCGCGTTGGCAGACTGTTACAGTGGTGTGATCATCGACCGGAACGGGCTGATTCTGACTTGCTCCCACCACGATTTGGCCCCCGGAACGCCCATTACGATCGAATGTGCCGATGGGAGGCGCGTGGCGGGAAAAACACTGGGGCGTTTTCAGCTCGCCGATTCCAAGCCGATGCACTTCGGCCCGGATATCGGACTTGCCAGAATAACTGAATCGAACGACTTGCCGACGGCGACCATCGACGACGCTGGCCCAACGGTTGCGGGTCAGATCTGCCTTGCGATCGCGTATCCGGGAACGCTACGGCCTGGCCGTCCACCACTCTTGAGAGCCGGCCGTATCATTGCCAGCTTTCCCGGCTGGTCGTGGTTAGAAGCGACGACTACATGTCGTGCAGGCGACTCTGGCGGACCGTTGTTCGATCTGAGGGGGCGAGTTCTGGGGGTGCTTTTTGGAACGGATACCGTCGCAAAATATCAATCCATTTTGCCACTGAAGGAGTATCGGGATCGATTGGAAGCGGGAGAAATCGTTTCGGCTCCAAGACCTCTCGCCCGCGCTTTGCGAGCTCGTCCCCCTCAGCCAGCCGCGTTTAGTCCTGCGCTCGATCTCGAGGATCGAGTCCAGCAGGTGCAAAGCAGCGTCATCCGCATTATGGACGGAGCGCACGAAGTCGCCGCCGGACTGATCGTCGATGCGGACGGATGGGCGATTACGAAAGCGTCCTTGGTCGGCAGCCGTCAGCAATGGTCATGCCGACTATTCTTCACTCGAGATGGAAAGATGATTGTCAAAGGACGGATCGTCGCGACCTCTCCAGAGCATGACTTGGCGCTGCTGAAACTGGATGTTCAAGACTGGCCGGTTGCGCGGTGGGCCAGCAAGCGTCCGGCAGTCGGGACGTTTGTCGCAACGATTCTGGGGCACTCTTCTGCGCCTCTCCATTTCGCGATTGTGGGAGCTGCGGCATCCCCCGAATTCGTCAAATCCAATGACATCCCACAGATACCCATAAGTGTCCTATCCAATGCGGCCGGACCGCCGATCATAAAAGAAGGCGATTGGAGTCACGCCGAATTTGATGCCTATCTACGAACACAGGAGCGCTGGATTGGCACTCGCATCCCCTCAGTCTGCGCCGCGAATCCTTTCCGATGGCCTTCACGCATGATTTTCGCCTACGTCCGGAGCAGTGCGGCGGTCCAGTTGTTGATCTTGCCGGCGACGTCGTGGGACTGAACATTGCTCGGGCGGATGCGACAAGAACGCTCGCCATACCGGCCGACGTTCTGCAGACAATCATAAAGGAATTGCGCATGCTGACAGTGGATCCTGCACAGTGACTGTCAATTAGCCACCAACCGGGCACTTGCGGCGCATCCCTATTTGGAGTCGTAGGTCAAATCATCCCACTGTTGGTTGTCATGTGTCTGGCGTCAACCTTTGATTCTTAGCTGAAGTAGCCGCGATAACCGCGATCAAGGGCCTGCAGCAGAAAGCTTGTCGCCAACCCGGTTTTCCCGCAGCCCGTCGGGCCCAGCCAGACGATGTTCTGCTTTTTGGTCAGGTACGATTCGACTAATCGCAAGTCGCGTCCGTCCTCGCGGCATTTGTTTTCGTTAATAAACATGCGAATCGGGAGTGCCGGCGTAGCAACAGAGACGGAAAGTTTGGCGACGTCCGTAGTATTGACAACTTGGATCGGCAACCGATTCTGCCAGCTTTCAAAGTGCCAAGGCTGCCGTGTCACGGCGCAGGCCAGCTGCGACACAACGTTCACCAAGACGAAAACAAAAACGAAAATACCGCGCCGCTCGATGTTCGCAAATTTAATGAAGAAATCCCTAGTCACTTTGTCGCTTAGTTCTAACGCCGAATCCAAACGCGGTGATCATGCCACCTGGGTCGGCAGATACACGCATGCGGTGATCACCTTGAACCCAGGCGGCGTTTCCAATATCCTGGCTTTCGCCGCCCGAGCGCTCTTGTAAACTGCCGCAAAACTATTGGAGCTTTGGGAAGATAGATTATTGTTCCCGCGTAGGATGGGACAAGTCTTGTAGGGTGGGACAAGATCGCGCAGCGAGCGACGGCCCACCAACAAGATTGATGGTCAAGCAAGACGATGTGGCTGTGTTTGGTGTAGTCCACGCACTCTAGTGGTCTCGCGCACCGTACATACCCGATTAGCATGGATTGCCAAAGGTTCCATCGCGGTTACGGGAATTGTCCAAAAGGGCTCGACCTCGAACCTCAAACGTCCTTGGTGTTCCGATTGAAGGCGAACCTTACCTCTGCACGGACGAGACGATGAACCCAATGAAGATCGACTTCGAAGCAGTGGCCGAGCAGATCGACGTTTCCAGAGTCGTTGGTTCGACGGATGTAAATGAGGGTACCGTTTGGGATGCTTTTGCAGATCGAGCTGCCAGGTTCTGGGGAAATTTCTTCGCAGCGGAACTTCGTCGATTCGAGCGGCATGACGCTGGCGAGCGGCATCGATGTATCGGCCGGATCGGTCTCTGAGGCCACGGAGCGTCGTGTGTTGAAATCTGTGCCAGACTTTGGCCTGCCAACGCTTCCGCACCGAATTCGCCCAACGGGCTGTGGCCCTTGAGACGTTTGCGGATCTCCAAAACGCGTCGTTCGATGACTTTGGATGTACGGTGTGTCCGTCTTGGAGCCCGCGATCGATTGTTCCAATTGACACGATTCAATCGCGAGTCGGCGGCGTGCCGCAGCCAGCGTTGAACTGTGCTCAGAACTACACCAAAACGACGAGCGACTTGACGCTGCGACTGGCCACGTCGGACAGCGGCCACCAAGGCCCTGCGTCACGTTGCATCGTCGCTTTTTTGCCATAAGATCCTCGATAGAAAAGTCTGTGCCGATTTGGTCAGTAATGCGACAAAGACACAAGGGATCCTCAGTCGCATACCAGCCTATCGGAGTGTCTCCTATGTACTGTCCGCTAAGTGACCTCTATGTACTGTCAGTTCTCCGTTATGTCTTAAGTGCTTTACTCTGCGACGCACTTTCTGCCATTACAGAAACAAATCGTAGATACCCGCGTCGTGTCAGATCGGAGCTCTCGGCGCGTTGAATCACTTCGATCACGCCATATACGTTTCCATTTTTGACCAACGGTACTCCAATGAGTAGCACAGTGTCCTTTCCCACAGTGCGTTCGCACATTGTGTTTTCCTTCTTTGCGATAACTTTTGACGCAAAATCTGGCGTATCACATCGGCCTGAGTAGCATTCTAAATTGGGATAACGTCTACGTCGCCAACCTTTTTTCTTCACCGTCCAAAACACCGCCCCATGGGCCACCATACTATTTATGACTTGCTTAGTCATCACCATTAGGAATCGGGAAGTCGTGTGTGTATTGGTAAGGTTCGCCTTCAATCGGAACACCAAGGACGTTCGAGGTTCGAGGTCGCGCCCTTTTGGACAATTCCCGTAACCGCGATGGAACCTCTTGCTTGACCATCAATCTTGTTGGTGGGCCGTCGCTCGCTGCGCGATCTTGTCCCACCCTACAAGACTACAAGACAGGTCAGCGAATTAATAAAACATGCCGATTGCAATGCTTATTAAACTGCCGATAATTTCGTCGCTTCGAGGCGGTCTTATTGAATTAACGATTGAAGTTCAACAGCCAAAATCTCTCCCGCCAAACGGTGTCCTTCCGAATTCCAATGTCCGGTCCCCATTTGCGTGTTTGCAAAGCCGTGAAGGTAAGCACCTGTTTTTTCCGCATGATCGCGAAATCGACCGGCAAGCACGACTACAGGGAATCCGCAACGCTGCCCAAGCGAAACGATTCGCGTTTCGGGGTACGAAAGGTCCACAGCACCGATGCTCTGGCAATAGTCATTGCGTACCGTCGCATCGGGATGCACCTGCTTACCATCGGTGACCATCGCCAAACAAAACTTGATATTTCGTCCTTGGCATTCTTCGTCCATCGTTTGGATAAGGTGTTCGGTGACCTCCCAGGCACTATCCCATGCCTTATTTGTAGGCGCTAAATAGCATTGATCGTCGAGGCCTGCTTCCGTCGTGGCCGGCGTCCTTTGCCATCCATATTTGATGCGACCTCGGGTTTCCTGCGCCGCCTGCAAAAGTCGAGACCGATTGATCAACGCAACCTTGATTTCTGTCCACCACGATTTTGCCCGCAAGAACAGCGGATCCGTCAAAAAGGAGTCGTCGAGGACCAAGTCGCCCTTCCGCAGCTGAAAATAGGGGCGCACCTGTTCCGGTTCCAGTTGTCGTGAATTGTTCCGAATATCGTTGCCATGAAAAAACGCAAGCAAAACCAGGTCCGGTTCATACGCGAATCCGTAACGCTGCAATGCAAGTAGTTGTTGGGCCGTACCCCATCCCGAAACA
>JANNPR010000503.1:0-1843 GCA_031400345.1 Planctomycetota bacterium
GATCGAGAGCTCAGTCAAACGGGGAACCGTTTAATGTGCGCGGCAGCGAGGGCCAATTCCCAGTTTCACGAATTATGCCACAGCGGTGCTGATGCGGCAGGGGCGGGAATGCAGCCGCTGATGGATACCGATTCAGAGAGACTCATGCGGGAAGGTATTGCCACTGGCGTTGCCACGTTCGTTGACTTTACGCGGGAAGCAGACTGGGCACCGGGCGAGATCGATCGCACATTCTGCCATCAGGTAGGGACCGCACACCGGAAGCTGATGCTGGAGTCGTTGGGTCTTTCGCATGAACGCGATTTCGCAACTTTGGATTGGCTGGGAAACACGGGTTCTGTGGCATTGCCGATTACGATGGCGATTGGATTACGAGAGGGTTGTGTCCGCAAAGGGCAACGCATCGGTATGTTAGGAATTGGCTCGGGAATCAATTGCCTGATGCTTGGGATCCAATGGGAACGATCCCTTGTCTGTTCCGATTTGAAGGAACCCTCGCCGACCGAGGTAGGACTTTCCGTGCCGAAAAGCGTATCGGTGATGAACTAGAGGTCGAAGATCCATTAAATCCTAGCGTTTCACTGCCTAACATAAGTGGTGGTCGGTTCTAACTCGTTTAGTGCTCAGGAATGCCAGAACCAACAAGACTAGTTGGTGGCCACGCCTCGCCGGCAACTAGCCCGAAGCCTAATAATCAGAATCCAAGGCGATGGAAACAATTCTGGTTTCGAAGTGCGGCCATCCTTTTCGGACTTCTTCCCTTTTTGTTAGCAGAATTGGGCTTGCGTCTTGCCAGTTGGGTACCAGCGACGGCGAATGATGATCCGTTCGTGAGTTTCGCCGCCGTGAAGCCATTGTTTGTCAAGGGTGACAACGGGCAGCGATACGAAATCGAGAAATCGCGACTTGGATATTTTCGTCCGGACTCGTTTGACGTAAGAAAATCGACGAACGAATTTCGGATCTTTTGCTTGGGAGAATCGACGGTCCAAGGTAACCCATGGGGCATCGAAACGGCATTCAGCTCTTGGCTAGAACTAAGTCTGTCCGTCGCCGACCCTCAACGGCAGTGGGAAGTCGTTAATTGTGGCGGCATTTCGTATGCCAGCTATCGACTACGCCCCATTTTAGACGAACTTCTGAATTACGAGCCGGATCTAATCATCCTTTACAGCGGCCACAACGAATTTCTGGAAGATCGGACGTACTCCAAGGCCAAACTCCAGCCCAACTGGCTCGTAAGGCTACACGTAGCCACTTCCAATTCGCGATTGTACGAGTTCAGCAGACATCAATTTGCTCGATTCGTGCCTCGAACGACCGTTTCCAAAATGAACTTACCGGTCGAAGTCGACACGTTGTTGGACTATCAAGATGGGCTAGACAATTACCGTCGAGATGACGACTGGCAGGCTGCGATTGTATCGCATTACCTAGTCAATTTGCAGGCTCTGGTGACTCGAGCCCAATCCGCCAACGTACCGTTGATCCTCTGTAACCCGGTTAGCAATTTGAAGGACTTACCACCCTTTAAGTCACAAGGTCGATCCGACCTGAATGCATCAGACTCCAGTGCGTTAGAACGTCTTTCGGCTCTAGCGCATTCGTCCGACGAAATCGGAATCGAAGAGCGCACCAGAGTGCTGGAAGAAATCCTCGCGATCGACAATCGGCATGCTGGGTTCCTGTATCAGCTCGCAAAGTGTTATGAATCCAAAGGACGATACGACGAAGCGAACCTCCTATTTCTCAAAGCCAAGGATGAAGACGTCTGCCCGTTGCGAATGCTAGAGACCATGCACCATGCAGTATTAGCGACCGCACGCGCTCATCGCGTCCCGTT
>JANNPR010000510.1:0-3828 GCA_031400345.1 Planctomycetota bacterium
CTGGATTCTCGGAGAGCGTTTGTCGAAATAACTGCTCCTCAACGGCAGTGCCCCAATCATGATCACTAAGTCGTGTTCGCCTCGCATGTAGCAAACAACGCGCCAACCACGGATTGGAAGGAATGACCGCTAGGCGGCGAAGCGGTCTATTTGACGAGTTTCTTAACGGTCTCGAGAAGCGACTTTACGTCGAACGGTTTATAACACACGGCGTCCGCCCCTGCTGCCATTATCTGTGTTATTAACTGTTCCGTTTCGCCGCGATGTCCCGTGATTAAGATGGTGCTGGCGTGGGGATTTGTCTCGCGTACGAGTCGAAATACTTGGCCTCCGTCTCCCTCAGGCAATCGCATGTCGATCAGCGCCACATGCAGGTTTGCCGTGTTGAGATGACGAGCCGCCTCGGCCACAGTTTTCGCGACGCAGGCCCGCAAGCCATTCTCGTGAAACAAGTCCCACAGCGAATCACACAAATCTGTGTCATCATCGATAATCATCACTAGTGGCCGGCCCATGGCTTCCTCGATCATTTGTAGTAGCGCTTGCGGATTTACGGGTTTGGGGACAACCCGCCAGGCGCCCGCATCGAGTGCCGCCCGAGCTGTCGTGTCGCTAGCATAGGCTGTCACGATCATGGCGACCGTTTCCGACCGGAGTTCTTTGATACGCCGATACAGTTCCAAACCATCCATGCCGGGCATTCTTAGGTCCAGCAAGGCGACATCGTAGGGGCGTTGACGGACCAGTTTCAAAGCACTCGGGCCGTCGCAAGCTACATCTACGTGAAAGCCTAGATCGGTGAAAATATCCGAAAGGTTCGCACAGATGTCCGGTTCATCGTCAACGACAAGGATGGAGCGGGGCTTTGTGGGCATAGATCAATGCGAGTCTGGTAAAGTTTCAAAACTCGCCGCTGGGAGACGAACTGTAAAAGTGCTTCCGTTCCCGTGTTCACTGATCACACGCAGTTGACCGTGATGTTTTTCCACGATCGCCCGCGTAATGGCTAAGCCAAGCCCTAGTCCACGGACTTTTGTCGAGTAGAGCGGCTCCATGATACGGCGAAGCGATTCAGCATGAATACCTACGCCCGTATCGGTGATGGCGATCTCCACAAATCCAACTCCTTCGACACCCGTAACTGACAAAAAACCACCCTCAGGCATCGCGTCACGGGCGTTGCGAATCAAGTTCATGAGCACGATGCATAGCTGATCGGGATCAGCCAGAATCGCAGGGAGGCTAGCTGGCAGGTCAGTCAAAACGTCGATCGCGGGTGGCAGGTCGGAAAGCTCTAGAGCTTCGGTGACGCTTTTCTCAATTGGCACGGGACGAACTTGCGGGTAAGGAAGCTTAGCGAATTCTGACAGTGCCGTGATCACCTTATCCGCCAAACCCACTTGCCGCTCAATCCGCTGCAAATGCTCCTGCGTCTTCTCCGCCGATGGACTCTTCGCGTTGAGCAAGTAGTACACCGAGGTTTTGATAACGTTTAACGGATTTCGAAGCTCATGGGCCACGCCGCCTGCCATCTGCCCAATGGCGATCAAGCGTTCAGTCCGCTGCTGCCGTTCCAGGTATGCCGACTGATATGCGTCTTCAATGATCGCCAGGTCGAGATCGAGCAGCTTGTTGAGCGATTGGCGCGTGTTCAACAGATCCTTCCCTGGTCCTTGCCAGGCCTTTTCCAGCGCCGCGAGCGAGCCAATGCGCAAACGCGAAAGCGCGACATTCGTATACACCTGATCCAGCCCGATCTCGACGTGTTTCAGTCCGACGCGCCATCGGCGAGTCACGTACTGCTGATCATATTGACCGGCAAAAAGTTCGGCTAACCAAGCTCGCAGAGTGCGCTTCAGCCGCTGGATCTGCTCTGAACCTCCGGTGATGACTCGGTGCGCCTCGGGGTGGCGACTGATTTCCTCGTAGAAATCATCGATCAAGTTTACAAAAACCGGTTGTACCAGCCCGGCCGCCGACCGAATCCGTGAGGCATCTTCGTCGGTCCACTGCACATACTGCTGCAGGTCCTGATAGCGGCGGAAAAGCTTCTCCGGCCCATCATCCAAATTGGTCACGCCTAATAACTCCCGCGAACTCTAGGAGAGATGTTCTGAGCAAGGAGGCATGATACCCGAGGGCCATCACAAATGTCACGCAACGGGTGCGGTCTTCGCGCTGCCCTGCCTCATGGTCAACACCGGACACGGAGCGCGTCGGACAACGGCCTCGGCAACGCTCCCCATCAATAACCGTTTGACACCCGTTCGACCGTGTGTCCCCATCACGATTAAGTCCACTTCTTCTTCATTGGCGAACTGCACGATCTTGTCGGCTGGGGTGCCGGCGCCACGCAACAGTCGATGCTCGCAGGGAACGTTTGCGTCCGTAGGCAGTATTTCGTGGAGCATCGTCTGCAGTTCCTCATAATCTGGAACTAAGATGCCGTAGTACATCTCACCACTGCCATACGCGACCGGCGGCTCCTCGGCATGAACGATCACTAGGGTCCCGCCTGATTCGCGAGCTAAGGCCGTGGCATACCCCAACGCAGCATCGCTGCAATGTGAAAAATCGGTCGGAAACACAATTTTATTAGCGTTCATGGCTGTCCTCATCTTTCTGGGTGCGGGTTGTTTCAAAGCTCGCGATACCCAACCAGAGACTATCGCAATCCAAGTGCCAAAACAGCGCGCGCCCAAAAAAAACATCACACTCAGCAGCTCAGCATTGAAGTACTTCAACACCAAGCTCGACAAAACTAGCGAATTGATAGCTCGCAAAGACAGTTTTAGTTTCTTTGCAGCTAATGCTGACCAGGTGCTTGAAGTAAGTCTGAGTGTGCTGTTTTGGTACCAACGATTGTGCTCCGGTGTCACACAACCAATATCTCGCCATTTTCTTCCGCACCGGTCCTGCTCGGGCGCTGACCCGATTTTTGGTGTTTCGCGGTATGTGGACTTCGCAAAACCGCCGTTTTTGCACCTGGACAGTTACGGCGCGCAAGGTGCATCCAGTTGTAGCGCCGGTTTCTAGAATTGCATTGTGATAAGCACAACAAGGAGCAAACGTATGATCACTGCACCTACTATGAAAAGCACCCGCACCCTGGCAACGCAGGTCCGTCATCATCCCCTCGCCACGCTGCGCGACGAATTTGACGATGTATTGTCACGATTCCTTGGTGGTCAGAATGGTTGGTTGGCTGGACGCATGTTTCTTTTTGCCGACGTCTCGGAGACGGACACAACCATGGAAGTTACGCTGGACATACCAGGCGTGGACTCCAAAGAAATTGACATCCATCTGGCAGGCAATGTGCTAACGATTCGCGGGGAACGGAAAGAAAGAAAGGAGGATCACGGTCGACAAATCCATCGTGCCGAAAGACGCACGGGCACTTTTTCGCGATCCATAACACTGCCTTGCCCCGTGGTCGACGATCAAGTTGTCGCCGACTACCAGAATGGCGTTCTGGCCATCACCCTTCCGAAATGTGAGGAAGCACGGAGTCGCAAGATTGCAGTAACGGCAGTAAACAAAGTCGAACACTTATTGCAAAATGTTGGTCCTAAACTTCGCCCTATCCCGGCGAGAAGGTGCACGAATTTCCCAGGGGACTTTTGAGACGCTGGCTGGGTTGGACAACGCCCACCATTGATGATTCTTTTAGCGATATTTTCTTTCTGTCAGGACGAGAGTTATGAGTCACCTCGACGGTTGTTGGTCTTTTGTCGACCATTTGCGAGCGGAGCATCGACGGGTTAACGAAGCTCTCCGCCGTGTAAGCGGCCTGTTTCGGCAGCCAGATGCGCAGAAGTTGCCGGA
>JANNPR010000525.1:0-1404 GCA_031400345.1 Planctomycetota bacterium
ATCCAAGCGATCATGCAGATCACGGCGAACAGCCCGATCGCAAGCGTTAGTCCTAATCCACCATGCAACGCCCAAAAGGAAGCCACGGCAAGCATCCGCATTCTGCTGTTTGCAAGGGGACAAAAGATCACAGCCGGTCCAAGCAGTTCGAGCAAGTACGTGGCGATGGTCATCGCCTCGAGTAAGCGTGGATACGCCAACATCGAATGACCAAGAGGCGTCGCGAAAATGTCGTTGCTCAGGCTGTAGTAAACTCCGGATAGATCTTGCAGCCAAACTGGGTTCGTCTTGAAACAGACCGAGAACCAGTACATGGTGCAGACTTGCATGATTAAGGCAAACGTACCTAGTGTCACCAACTGTATGGGCTGGTTGGACGGCGTTTGGCTGCGGTAGGCGTCCACCGACCAATGACATCCTAGGGGAACGAACATGGCCCAGAACAACAGACTTCGGAACAGGGCATCTCCGCTATCCATCAGCATGGGATTACGCGAGTCGAGAGAGACAATCAGCAACCATGAAGCACAGGTCGCTAAACGCGTGCGATAGCCGATCAAGAGCCAGAACGCGAACATGGCCGCCACCAACAGAAGTACTGCCTGCGCCCACCATTCACCACTCAGCATATGCAGCGACCAAGCATGCCGCATGCCCGATGGATCGACGTCCTCGAACAGGAAGATGCGTGCAAATCGGGGCAAAATCCCTTGATCCGTGTAAAACGCCGTCAGATATTGAGCGCGCAATGCCAGGTCCGCCAGCAAAACCAAGCCAGCGGCAATTCGAAAAGCCGCCAGGGACCGCACATCCGCGCCAAATAGGCGGGCCGAAATCGGTAACTTATTTGTAAGCGAGCGGTCCATTGAACTCCGCGGCTCCGGAACCTGCCGGTGATCTTCAAAACTTTAGGCGCATACGACGACGGGTTGGTGCATAAACGACCGGGTTGCTCCAGCAAGTGCAGCGCCTCCCCGGATGCCCGTGCCATTTACGCACTTTACGCAAGTGTAGGGTGAGCATTCCTCCCGAGCCAATATTCAGCATCGGCTGCGGTCAAAAACCGTCTCTACGGTCGCCCGAATGCTATGGTTGCAATAGTGCAAAGTTCCGGCGACGATCCGAGGTGTTCAGGCCCACACATTGCCTACAGTTGTCATAACCATAACCTCCCTAGGCAGGACCGAAAAAGAAGTTATGCGGCACACCAACCCGAAGCGCAAGCGAGGTCCCCGAGAATTGCCTCGCTCGCGCTTCGGGTTGGTGTACCTTTCAATACGTTCCCACTTATTCAGTCGACGTTCATCCCGGGATAGGCGGAGTCGGATCAACGCAAGGCTCGGATTTACGTTATTGGAAATGACGGTGGTCGTTTTGCTGATCGGTATACTGGCGGCCGTGGCG
>JANNPR010000534.1:0-2777 GCA_031400345.1 Planctomycetota bacterium
CTCCAAGCGAACCCCGATGAGTGAGTTGTTGAAGCCACACACCGTGTATCGTAAATCGGCGGCATGCGGAGTGCACCTACCACCGGGGTAGTGCCAGCTCCCATCCCGAACATTTTCACTGACCGCTAAAACCTCTCAAACTCGTAGACCTGCTGCTGTAAGTTAATCCGGCAGTGGGGGATTCTTTGGAATCTTTCCTACAACCGAACCGAACCGGATAAGCATGGTTCGGCGAATACGCCAATTTGGCTGGCAAACTGTGTCGATTGTGTTGAGTGCAACGCTGTTTACATCGGCGGAGGCGCAAGTGCGGCCCCGCATGTTCGCCCCCGAACAGCGCGAAATCGCGGTGCGCCAGCCCGAGTCTTTGCCGCACACGCGTTTACCGGCGATCCCTCGTCCGCCGACTGTCACCGATCCGCAGACCCAGTCGCCGCCCCGTTTTCTTTCTCTCGATGAAGCCATCCGTACTGCCTTGGCCAATGCCCGGGCCATTCGAGTTTTGGCCGGGGTTTCTGCGGTAAACAGCGGCAGAACTATCTACGATCCTGCCATTTCCAACACTTCCATCGATCAAGAGCAGGCTCGATTCGACCCGCGGGTATTTGCGGAAAACAGTTTCAATCGCACAGACAACCCGATAGCGTCATTCGACCCGCTGGATCCGAATCGAGCCGTCATCAGCGGTCTGCAATCCGATAATTACAATCTCAACGCAGGCGTCGCCAAGACCGTGATTAGCGGTGGTGACGTGAGTTTCAACCTCAATACGGGACCATCACGATTTTCGCCCGGGGTGTTCCCGCTCAATCCCCAAACACGTTCGTCCGCCGATGTAACGTTCACACAGCCTTTGCTGCAGGGGGCAGGCGCGGCTGCGAATTTGGCACCGATTATGATCGCTCGTATCGATACGGAACGATCCTTTTTCCAATTCAAAGACAGTGTGCAGGACTTAGTGCGCGGCGTCGTGGAGGCCTACTGGGGAATTGTGTTCGCGCGCACCGATGTTTGGGCCCGACAGAAACAGTTTGAACAGGCTACCGAAGCCTTTGAACGCGCTGCCGCTCAACAGCGCGTTGGCATTTCAGATGCTGCCGCGGTCTCCCAAACGCGCGTGGCCATGTCTAACTTTCGCGCCAGCCTTGTGGCGGCGAGGGCCAGTCTGCTGCAGCGCGAAGCAGCGCTGCGAAATATTCTGGGATTCCCGCCATATGACCCGGAAAATATCGTACCGACGACACCCCCGCGATTGGAGAAACTAGATATTGACTGGGATGGTCTGTTGGAACTGTCAGAGATCAATCGCCCCGATCTGATCGAACTGAAACTCATCTTGGAAGCCGACGACCAATTACTCATACAACGTCGCAATCAGGCTCAACCGCGACTGGATGCGGTAGCTCGCTATCGTTGGAATGGTTTAGAGGGTGAGATGCCTGTGGGCGATTTTATTTCCAGCCGTCCAGGTCAATTTACCGACTGGACCATGGCCGTGAATTTCTCAGTGCCGTTAGGACTCCGTCAATCTCGGGCAACTCTGCGGCGGCAAGAATTAGTGATCGCGCGCGATCGAGCGAACCTCGAACAAGGATTGCATGCGGCCGTTCACACACTAGCAATTAGCCTGCGAAACCTCGACCAGTTCTTTGAACAATACGGGGCATTTCGTGAAGCACGGGAGGCCGCCTACGAAAACCTACAATTGCAGTGGGCCGAGTATCGCAACGCGCGAATCAATTTCATCATCGTCTTACTGGCCATCACGGACTGGGGAAACGCCGTCAGCGCCGAAGCGCAGTCGATCGTGCAGTACAACATCGAGTTGGCAGATTTAGAACGCCAATCCGGAACCATTTTGGAAGCACATGGAGTGCGATTTATCGAAGAGCGTTACGGTTCGATCGGACCGCTGGGGAGGTGGCAATACGTCTGTTACCCCGAATCACTGCCGCCCACTTTCAATGAGGATAGGTACCCGGCCGGGCAGAAGCCTGCGGAAGAAGTGTTTAATCTGGACGACCCCTTTTCCAGACAACCAATCCAGTCCACACCCACGAAATCAATGCCCCTGCAAGAAGAGTTGCCCAATCGCCCGGCGCCATTGGATAAATCGCGGTAGGCCTGGAAGTCAGGACAATAAGACCTCGCGTAATCGGTTGACCTCCGCCGAATTCCGCTGCCTTATCTAATCTGAATGTTGGAGCCAGCGGTCAGAATGCCATAAACATCGCGGGCGTCAATCGAGTCAAGGCCAACACTCACTGCCGCGACGTCCTGACTTCCTTCCGGTCGACCATGAATGGCAATGCTATCCCCTAGTCCGATCCAAACGTTACCGTACGGGTTCCGCGGATCGCCGGCAGGAATCGTGTTTCCATCATTGCCCACATAAATACGACCGGGCGCCTTTTCCTGCACCTGATAATCGCCCACCTCGGGTGCCGCCGGGTCCTCTCCCACTGTTATCGGGAAGCGGCCGGCATATAGACGACGTACGAACAAGGTTAGCTCCTTGCGGCTCAAATTGACTTCGGCGCGAAATGGCCCGGAAACGACCTTGAGTTTACTGCCTGGCGTCAGGCTCAGCGGCTCTTCAATTCCATTGATATTTTGAAGCAATTCCATCGGTACGCGGTGCTTCTTAGCAATGTCGCTGAGCGTCTCACCGGGCGCTACTTCGTGCGAGGGTTCAAGTAGATGCTCGCTCGAATAAATTACTTTAGCCGCCAAAGGATCCAGATAATCGAGCAATTGCTGATGCTCATCCGCTGTTA
>JANNPR010000581.1:0-7793 GCA_031400345.1 Planctomycetota bacterium
GGGTTTCCTGTGGGCGATGGGTGCTCTCGACTTTGCCGGCGGTACGGTCGTGCACATCAATGCCGGCATCGCTGGTCTGATCGGCTGCCTCGTGATCGGTCCGCGTATCGGTCACAACAAGGAACCAATGCCGCCGCACAGCCTTACGCTGACAATGGTCGGGGCCTCGCTTCTGTGGGTGGGTTGGTTCGGCTTCAATGCCGGGTCCAACCTGGAATCAAACGGGATCACCGCGCTGGCTTTCCTGAACACCTTTATCGCCACCGCAGCAGCCACTGTGGCGTGGTGTATCGTCGAGCAGGTTCGTCATGGCCGCTCATCGCTTCTGGGCGCGGTAACAGGTGCGGTTGCAGGTCTGGTCGCCATCACTCCGGCGTGCGGCTTTGCCTCGCCGGGCGGCGCGATTGTTCTTGGTCTGATAGTCTCGCCGGTCTGCTACATCTTCGTCTCGACAGTGAAAAAGGCTTTTGGCTATGACGACAGCCTTGACCAAGGCCGCCGCGGATTCGTTGCCAACGTAGGTCACGCCCACATTGTTGGGCGAGACGGACCCGTCACGGTCCAGTTCAAACGTTACCGAGCGTGCGCCATTAGCGATGGTAAAGGTATCGCCGTCTTCCAGCGAAGCAGCCGTGGACGGTGTCTGCAACATGTACCCGGTATCGAACTCGAACGTGCGTGTAACACCTGCTTGGTTAGTAATCGTGAACGACTGCCCTTCGCTGATCGCGGACCCATTAACGTTGATGCGTAAAGTAATGCCCGTCGACACAGCGGTTGCAAAGCTCGAACCGGGATCGCGATTTAGACCACCCTGAATAGGAGGTAGGGGCACAGGTTCATCTGTACCGATTCGCAAGCGAAAGGTTCCGCCACCACTACCCAAAAGAGCCAAATCGTTGCCAAATGACAGGACGGCTAGATCCGCCGTCGGATCATAATTCACAACACTCGGGCGGAAGATTGCATCGTCTGTATTCGTCAGCGTATCGCCGGTGAAAATCAATTGATAAAAACTGGGATCCACCACCGTAGGATTAACGGCAAACTCACCTGTCCGCACCGCTTGCGGGTATAGGTCATCATTGTTGAAATAAACGTGAATTTCGTCCCGAGCTTGCTCCAAAGAACCCAGCGCGATGTTGCGGGTTATCGGTTGCGGAACGGTGGCTGCAACGTGTGCACCTAAGTCGAGCTCGAAATCCAAATGGAAGTCGATGCCGGTGTCCACTCCGTCCTCGGAACGATCACCGACCGCCATGCCTTCGACGTCACGCACAGCCCCAGGCCCAGCGCCCAGGATTTCAACGTGGTACAAATCATCTGGTAAGTTTTCCTTGAATCTGACAATTACTTCGCGGCGTGAATCCCCAAGTCCCACGAAACCGGGAACGATTGGTACATCGTTGACTCCTCCCAGAATGAGCGGGGAGAAGTTAATCAACCGCGATCCCACGACGGTGTCAGGGCGTCCCACCGGGATGGAAGCGGTTACCAGGGCCGCCGCCGCTGGATTGGCGTTGACCGCGTTCACCATTTCCTGAGCGGTCGATTGATTTCCGGGATTCGAGTTCAAATCGACTGTAATATCGCGGTTGTTAACCGTAACTTGCGGAGGACTAACACCTCCACGATTTGTTCTGGTGACGAAAATGCGAATGCCGTTGCCTGAGGGACCAGATTGAGTTGCGGTGAACTTGACCTGCAACTGGCTACCCGTGTTGAAGCTGGAAACTACCGAGGCAGCATTCGCCCCACTGAGAATCAGCGGTGAATAAGTAATCGCGGGCGATGCAATGTCGGCGTTCGCATTCGTATTGCTGCGGATCGCGGCGGTCACAAGCTTGCTTGCCTGAGGATGGCCGTTCAGCGCATCTCGCAAGTCACGAGCCCGAGTTCGACCAACCGCGTTGGTGTTTAATTCCGCCGTAATCGTGTCGCCAAGCACGGATATCCGCGGCGCAGCATTGGCACCTAGATCGTTCTTGATGATCACTAAGGCAATCCCATTGCCGGATTCACCCGGCTCGGTAGCCCTGATATCCATCACCACGGCGCCATTGGTATTGAAGTCTGTGGTGGCTACCGCCTTAGAGAACTGCCCGTCAAAACCGCTCCGCGTAATGCGAATACCACCGAGCGTATCCGGGTCGATTTCCGCCCCGTCTGAGAAACGGAACGTCAATTCACGTGGTGCCACGTGAAGTACTTGGCCGTCGCTCAATAAGGAGGCGTTGTTAGGCTGTATACCTGCTAACTGCGGCCCGATGGCCATCAGTCGCCTGTCTTCAAGCCCCTCCAAGTGTAACCGTCGGTCAGTCGACGGTAACTCTTCGCGCCGGTTTCGTAATCTCTTATTCCACTTGGCGTACAAGCTCTGCGTGCGCCGATTGGTCATAGCCAGGTCCTAGATTACCCGCAAGAATGTGCGACGAACTGATTGACGCAAGTGCCGACCTCGATTGCCTATCCGGCGCAGCCGCCGAGCGCAAACCACCTACCGCAATCGACGCGAGGACACGTTGAGTCGTAAAAATAGACAAAATGGGACGCATAGAACATAAGTTCTTGCGCCCTACTTCAGTTGGATTGTAATTGCCGTTCAAGGGATTGCAACGGAAAAGGCACTTCGCGAAAGCTAGGCAAGATATGTAGATTAGGAAGCACTTTGCCTTATATTTGTCTGTATGGACTATCCGCGTGTGGGCCTCTAAAGCTACTCCCGTCGGAAAAATCACTGAGGTAAGGCGAGGTCGTTTCGAACATGTGTTCACTAGAGCGGAGAATGCAAATCACACCGCTCTAGTTGTAGATGGCGAAAGCGCAGAATGAGTTCCCTTAAAGTACATCTGGATGGGATTTAGCGAATGCGCGTTGGGAGCTAGTTACAAGCTTTGCCTGTTTTCCAGCCACTCGCCCAGACGCCTCATTCCTTCGGAACTGGAAACTTGGGGATGATACCCCAGGTCCCGACGAGCCCGCTGCATGTTGAAGAAATGCGACTTCGCGAGCTGGGCGGCTAGAAACCGCGTCATTTTTGGTTCGTCAGATCGACCTAGGATTTGGTATGCCATCTCGTACAGTAAGCCCGCAGTCCAGGCTGTGCCATATGAGACGCGATTGGCGACCGGCGGGAGATGGGCCAACTTTAGGATTTCGTTAATCCATTGCCAGCAATTGATTGGTTCCCCTTGCGAAATGAAATAGGCGTTACCGCAGGCAGCAGCGCCAGGGGTGAGAGCGTCGGCGGCGTTCAGGTGTGCCCCAGCCGCATTCTCTACATAGGTCATGTCGACAAGATTTGCACCGTCTCCGACTTGTCGCAGGTCCCCGCATTTGGCTCGTTGAATGAGTCTGGGAACGA
Organism: Planctomycetota bacterium; assembly: GCA_031400345.1. Lineage (GTDB taxonomy): Bacteria > Planctomycetota > Planctomycetia > Pirellulales > Pirellulaceae > JANNPR01. The sequence goes on from JANNPR010000581.1 coordinate 3,365, forward strand.
GGTGCCGATCGCGAGGTCCCCAGATCAAATGGGGTCTTAAACTACACGTTAACAAACCGTTCACCCCATTCGCCGCCAATATGCGTTCCTCGGCAAGAGCTTTACTGTGCGGATAATGGCAAAGCCATTTCTGCGGGTAAGGGGCGGATTCATCTATTCCTGACTGTTCGGAGCCATCGAACGTGACGCTGGATGTGCTTGTATACACCAGTCGTCCCACGCCATGCGTTTGAGATCCGTTGAGTACGTTGAGAGTTCCAACGGTATTGGCCTGGTAGTAAAGACTCCACGATCCCCAGATTCCCGCAATTCCGGCGACGTGGAAGACAACTTCCATATTCCGGCAAGCGCGTGCGACTTCTTCTGCGCTGGCGAGATCGCCAAAGGCTAGTTCGACGCCAAGCTTCTCGAGTTCCAAGCTTGGTTGGCGGCAGAATGCTCGGACCTGATCGCCGCGAGCGCAGAGCGCTTCGACGATGTACAACCCCAAAAAACCGGTAGCACCAGTTACTAGCGCCCTCAAGAAATAACACCTCGTTGATACAATGAGTGGGTGCGGCGTGAGCCAAAATTAGGCGAGAAGCTAAGCAGCTCGCGATTGACGAATCGTAGCAGGTTCACCCAAATTAATCATTTCACGGATAGCATAATTCTGCTTCGGTTGAGCGGTGTAGTAAATCCGGGCATTTACCTCGCCCAGCAATCCGAGGCTGAAAAATTGAAGGCTTGCCAGCGCTGAAAGTACCGTCAACATGAGTAGCGGGTTGCCCGTCATGTCGATATGAGCCACGAGTTTCATTAACAACGTGGCCGTTCCCGACAAAAGTGCGGCGCCGCAGCTAAGCAAGCCAAACGCTCCGAACAGTTTCATTGGACTCGCAAAATAGTCGAGCAAATATTTCACCGTGATCAAATCAAGCACAACCCGAAACGTGCGCGATATGCCGTACTTCGTCGTGCCAAATTGGCGTGGCCGATGGTTCGTTACGACTTCCGCGCAGCGTGCTCCACGCTGATGAGCGAGAATGGGGATAAAGCGATGCATCTCACCATAGAGCTCCAGTTCCTGCGCGATCTCGCGTCGGAGTGCCTTTAGAGTACAACCCAAATCGTGAATGGGAAAACGAGTGCATCTGGAAATGATCCCATTGGCGATTTTGGACGGTAATCGACGATTTAGGAATGCATCGTGTCGCTTCTTTCGCCACCCATGCACCAGATCAAAGCCCTCGTCCAGTTTCGCAAGTAACAGGGGAATATCAGCTGGATCGTTTTGTAGGTCCCCATCGAGCGTCACGATGACGTCTCCGGATGCCAGTTGAATGCCCGCTTGAAGAGCTGCCGTTTGCCCATAATTACGGCGAAATCGCACGATTTTCAAACGCGAATCCTTGGCCGCTAGAGCGTCCATCTTCGCGCCGCTTCCATCTTGAGATCCATCGTCGACAAACAGCATTTCGTAGGGACGATTCAACGGGGTCAGAACTTCAGTAATTTGACGATAGAGCAGCTCGACGTTGTCGAGCTCGTTGTAGATGGGTACGACGATCGAAAGGCTCATGGTGCATTCCTTTACATCCTATGAGGCGCCTAAGAGCTGTTGTTGTTAATGCGGGAAGTCTAGGGGAATCGGTTGGGCTGGGCAACGCCAATCTCATTGCTAGAGGCGCGGTGCTGCTGGCTTGATCGGTGGCTGGTACGGCTGAGCACCTTTGACCTTGACCCTCCGGGAGAAAACGCGATCCCCACAAGTTGCAAACAGTGTTTGGAAATTGTCTCCACCAAAACTTAGATTCGATACTTTGCCGTTGGGTGTGGGAAGGATGCAGTTCACTCGCCCGGCTTGGTCGCAAACTTGAATTCCCAAGCGAGTTGCCACGTACAATCGGCCGTCTCGGTCGACGCGCATTCCATCGGCGCCGCTATCATCCGCAGCGTCGGGCATGTGAAGGTGGTAATACCGTTGTTTGTGAGTCAACGAACCATCGCCCGCAATTTGAAAACTATACACCCAATGTGTGCGACTGTCGGCTACGTACAATAACGATTGATCGGGCGATAAAGTTATTCCATTGGAAAACCGCAAGCCGGTATCAACAACCTTCTTATGGCCGTTGGGGGCAATGTGCCAGACCTTACTGGGATCGATTCCGTTCCAACCGGGGTTGGTAACGTAAATACTTCCATCATTTCGGACCACCAAATCGTTGCCGCGAAACCCCTCGGCAATTATCGACGATGTTCCGTCTGGGTTATAGGCTACAATTTGCTCAGAGCCTCCGGCCACTGAGAAAAGTCGGCCGTCTGGCCCGAATGCCTGACCATCACCCTTAAAATTGTTGTCCAAAAAAACGCTTACTTGACGGTCGAGCCCGACCCGAAACGTTTTGCTATTGGGTACGTCGTTAAAGAATAATTCTCCCTTGTCGTTAACTGCAGGCCCTTCTGTAAACTTGAATCCGTCGGCGACGAGCTGCCAGTCTTCACCGGGCTCAAGTATGTCACGAAGTTGAGGGGAACCTTCGCCGGCCTTCACCGGTTCAGGCCAATCTTTCCACAGCCATCTCATGGCGTCGGGAAATACCTGAGTGGCATGCTGAGAATTGTGTGCACCGTCGCCCCATGCGTGATTGACTTCGTACCCGGCGAAAGCCAAGGCGCGTTCCATTTCCTGGTTGGCCATCCACCAGTCGCCGCCATAGATATTGAGATCGGCACTGCCATCTTGAAGGAAGATCCGAATTGGTTTCGGCTGATACTTGCGCACGAGGGTTGGATATTGGTGGCCGCCACGCAAACCCACGTAGGTGCCGATCGCGCTAAACACACGTTGGAAGGCGTCGGAGCGCTCCCATGCGGCCGTAAAAGCACAAATTGCTCCACTGCTCGAGCCCCCAATACCGCGGTCGTTCCCGTTCTTTGATAAGAGGATTGGCTGACCTTTGGTGGTCATTTTGCTCTCTACGTCCGGGAGTAATTCGTCCAGCAAAAACCGAACATAGCTGTCGCCCAGACCATCATATTCGTAGCTTCGGTTAAAGCGATCCAACGCCGCCGGTACGGCAGCGGGAACTCGGCCGTGCATCACGAATACACCGATGACTACCGGTATTTCTTTTTTGTGAATCAGTTCGTCGAACACGGCCGGAGCGTTGTACTGAAGTCCATCCTGATTGACATACACACAGGCCGGTTTGGTGGGCTCGTATTGCTGTGGGACGTAGACCCAATAACTGCGAGTGGTTCCTGGAAATATCTTGCTTTTGTCAAACTTGTATTCCGTTACGTCGCCTTTAGGAATGTCTCCCTCCGCACCGCGTGCAGCCTTGAGCGAAAGGCAACAGAGGCACAACGATGCGAAGCACCAGACTTTGATTGTTTTCACGGAAAAATACCCTTGAAATCGGTGATGCGTATAAATTCATTTACTTGTCACCAAGCTGGCAGGTCAACAAGCTGGCATATAGTACCTGCAAAAAGGTAGGGCTGGGATAGGCAACTGCAGTTTCCCTCTTTTCCCGAGCAACGGTTCCTGACAAAATCCGCTCGCTTGTCCCCATCAAGGAATTCTTATGCGCACCGTGCGGGATTGGTGTCTTTACGTGATCGTGCGGATTTTCGTCTGCACGGTGCAGTCGCTTAGCATTCAAACTTGTCAGTCGATTGCGAGACTACTGTCTTTTCTGGCGACTGACGTACTCAAGATTCGACGAACGCTAGTTGAGCAGAACTTGTCCGGAGCCTTCCCGGTCTGGACGCCATCTAAACGGCATGAAGTCACGCGGCAGATGTGGGAACATCTCTTCCTGATGGTCTGCGAGATCGCCCATGCGCCGCGAAAGGTTCATCCAACGAATTGGCGCCGTTATGTGACGATTCAACACCGCCGAGAAATTGTGGAGCAACTCCTAGACCGCCGTCCCACGATCTTGGTTTCTGGTCATTTCGGCGATTTCGAACTGGCTGGTTATTTCTGTGCGATGCTTGGGTTTCGAAGCTACACGATTGCTCGGCGCCTGGACAATCCTTTCCTGGATCGCTACATCAATCGATTCCGGGGGAGAACTGGACAGTTCATTTTGCCGAAGGATGGAAGTTCGCATCAGGTTCAAGCCATTTTAGAATCCGGGGGAACCTTGGCGCTGTTGGGGGATCAGCATGCGGGTCCGAAGGGTTGCTGGGTCAACTTCATGGGACGCCCCGCATCGTGTCACAAAGCGGTGGCCTTGTTTTCGTTAAGCAGTGGCGGCCCGCTGCTGGTGGTTAGCGCACGTCGAACGGATGGCCCCATGAGATTTGCGATCGAACTCGTAGGAATTGCCGATCCGCTCAATGCCGGACCGGACACTGCGGGAGTTAAACCACTGACACAGTGGTACAATCAAATGCTGGAAACCATGATACGAATGGCTCCCGACCAGTATTGGTG
>JANNPR010000624.1:0-2414 GCA_031400345.1 Planctomycetota bacterium
CGTTGGATAGTCGAAACCACTCCAATTTGCTGATGATTGCATCCTCCGCTGTGGCGATGGGCACGACGACGCTCGGTGAATCTCCTATACGATGCGGGCAGGCGCGTTGCATGGACTCGATGTCAAATGGCCGACCGCGACTAACAAAGACATCGACTTTGAACGAGTTTGCGTAATAGATTAGATTGAAGCATGCTCGTCGCCGAACAGCATCGCGAACCGCCGACTCGCTGATATAAAATCTGTCGCTCAGACGAGACAACAGAATCGGGACCGCTGAATCACTTAACTCACAGACGATGTCGACATCCATGGTGCTTCGACTCGCTCCATGGAATGAACTTGCCACGCTTCCACACACGAAGCGGGGCGCGCCAATTTCATTGAGCACGTCCACGACCGGCTTCAGAGCGTCGACGAGATCTCGAAGCTCACTCAACCCGACCTCCTTGCCGCCAAAGTTGGACACCCGCCGCTAAATCCTTACCATAAGTCAATTCAATGAACTTGATCCGGACCTGATCTTCGTCGAAATCGGGGTGGCGCCGACGAATGGCATCCATTGCCATTCGTCGTAGGCCATTGGACAAGGAAAACGCCTTTTCGAGCCGCTCATCGGGCGACATGCGGCGCTGCAGCTCAAGTTGCACTGCGCGTGCTTCTGGCGAAGTATCGGTCGTGTAAGGGCGATGGCTCATCGAACGCTGATTCTACCGGCGAGCTCCAATAGCCGCGAGCTGTTTCCCGATTTGCAACTGCAACGTGCCGGCGGTGGCAACTCGGCGGCAGGATGAGGTTGCCTTGGACGTGATTCGACGCTGGATCAAGGATTTGGAAACGCACTAGCGCCTTGTCCAGAAAGAGTATCAGGGACGATAGACCGTCGGCTGATGCGTCCGAATTAAACTACCGGAATTCCCCGGTCCGAATAAGCGATGTGTCACTGCCGACCGTAACTTTTGCCGACGCATCTGCAGCCAGCAAGTAATAGCTTCGCACAGGCCGACACGACGACCAGTGCGAGTCGCAGGGGATAAACATTGTCAGATCCTGGCTCGTGGCGATCGTTGGAATACCCGATGGCTGCCAACCGAGTGAGTTCCATTGCCTGTGGAAGTGACCTGGACGCCGTAAGAAAACTTGGCAATCCAGCAACTCTATCTCTCGAATAGTCCAGTACGTCGTCGATGATCTGGCATTGCATCACAATTCGAAACAGGATTTCGAGATTTTCGTCGCAGTAAGTCGACCGGATTCCCTCGTCGAGCGACGGGTTGCCAATGGCTGTCGTGGCAACGACTCCGAGCGATAGCCGTACGACGGCTTCACGGTACGACTCCACTTCTTGAAATCGCCAATGATCTCCGCCGGGTAACGGTCGACACCTTTCCAATTCCCGAAGTCGTCGCAAAAATTCCACTACGGACGAACCGATTCCAGCGTCCTCAAGAATTTGCCGAGTTGTTCGAAACTCCTTCCGGCAGAAATCCTTGTTGTCGAAAGCTGCGTTCGCGCAGGCTCCGAAATCGAGCAACGCCGCCAGCATCCTGAGTTTCACCACGGGCAGTCGTTTCGAATTGCGAAGCATGTAGAGTGTGTCGAACGCCATAACACACAAGACTCGCAACGGTGTTTTCGGTCTGGAAGAAATGAACAGCGGCAGTCCGCGCAGCAAACTCATGAGCGATATCAGAATTGGCAAGAGTCTGTCGCGAGTTGCCTTCCATCGTTTCAACTCGCTGTTGGCAACGTTCATCGGTCCGCCTGATCGATTCCGTTTAAATGTCACACATAGCACAAAACAACTTCTCGAGGACACCGCCAGCGAATCGGAACAAGATCACTGACGCCGCGACTAACGACCAGCCGTGTCGATCCACACTGATGGCTTAGATAGCAGTACGGGTAGAATACCGCTCCGGGAAACAGGCGGTCTCGATATTCAAACGCAACCAATTGACAGCCATGGAGATGCCCCGCCAGTACCAAATCAAACCCGCGTTGGCGCGCTGTTTTCCAAACATGCGGGTTGTGTGCGCACAGAATCCGAAAATCACCCTCGGGCAAACCCGCGGCATCAGGACCGGAAACCGCAATCACTCGGGAACCGTGGGTCACTCGAGCCACACCATGATGAATCCACTCGCCCCCGCCGCTGATTACCGCCTCACGAACTCGATTCATACCGACATGACTGTCGTGGTTTCCGCCAACAGCCAGGACCGGTGCCATTTCACAAAGCGCGCCAACCAGATCGCTCAGTTTGTTCAATTCGGTCGGTCCATCTACCAAATCGCCACCCAATAGCACAGTATTCGTCTCGGAATAGCGGGCGGATTCGATCACTTGTCGACAGAGATTATCGGAACGTCTCCGCCGAAGATGAATATCGCTTACGTACATCAGGCGAAACG
>JANNPR010000639.1:0-6792 GCA_031400345.1 Planctomycetota bacterium
CTGGTGAAATGGCCAGCGAAACGAAACTAGAAATCGATTTTCAGGGAGGTACGGTCGAGTTTCTCCCCAACCAGGTTTTATCGACCGTCTGTCTGACCAATTTGACCAAACTAAATGACTTGAAATACACGGAATCAGACAAGCAATTCGCGTTGCAAATACAGGCGAGCTTAGACAAGCCGGGCGAGCTCGAAAGCATCGCACAAGTGGAGGACGATTCGAATCGAGTCAGTATGGGATCGACGGACGTCGGAGATGTTTCTTGGGTGGTACCCACCGCCGGATTTTCGACGGCCTGTTTCGTGCCCGGAGTGCCTGGTCACTCGTGGCAAGCGGTTGCTTGCGGTGCCACTCCGATGGCTAGACGCGGGATGAATTTGGCAGCCAGAGTCCTGGCGGCGTCTGCTTGGGACCTGTTCACGAAGCCCGAACTACTAATTACAGCGAAAGCGGAACACAGGCGACGATTGGGAGAAAGACCTTATCAGTCCTTAATGGATCCTAACCAGAAACCGCCGTTGAATTATCGAAGCTCCGCGCAGAATGGCATTCCGTCCAATTCCTTCTAATTCGTAGATTCGAAGTCGCGCCCTGCTTTAATGCCAAGTGCCATAAAGACGGAACCGATGGCCAAGACGGCAGCTGCCAGCCAGTAGGGCAAAGCGGGCGCTCGCACCACCAGGCTTAGCCCGACGATCGGACCAACAATTCGCCCTAGTGAGCTGAAGCTCTGTGCTAGGCCTAAAATCCCGCCCTGATACCTGGGATCGGTGCGACGTGAGATCAAAGACTGTAGTGCGGGCGTTACAAAAGCAAATCCGATTACCTCAATGGCCATAGCGATAAGGAACCATAATGCGTTTCCGGAACTCGCAGCACTCCCCAACAATACGAAGCCCAAAACTGCCGCAACCGATCCGATAGCGATCATCATTCCTTCAGATATCCGGCCAGCCAGTCGGCGTACTAAGAAACCTTGTGCCAGGGTAAGCACAATTCCTAAATACGCAAATGCTGCGAACACGGCAGCAAATTTCGCATCTTCGGATTCCTTGAACCCCATAGCAGAGATTCGATTCATGACCGCCACTAACAGCGGAGAGACGATTCGGCCCTCACTATGTGCGTCGACAAATCCCTTAATTTGCAAGGACAATGTGGATTCGAAATTGGCAAACGAAAATACGGAGATGAATGTGCCCAGCAAAAGTAAACTCACGGAGGGAGTGTTTCGGGCCTGCCATAACGCGTTCCAATCGAAAAGTTTTCGGCCGCTTTGATCGGAGCTCGGTTGCCACGATTCCGGAAGTTGCCAGAGCGCCAGAAGGAACGCTGCTCCCGAGAGTGCCGCCGCTAAAAAACCAGGCCACGGACTTAGGTCTGCTCGATCTCCCACGAAGAGAGCAATGCTGCCAAGCATCGGTCCAACAGTGAATCCCAAAGCAAACGCTGCTCCGACAATCGCCATCCCTTTGTTGCGAGACTCTTTCGTCGTCGAATCGGCTATATATGCTTGGGCTGTCGAGATCGTTGCACCGGCAATTCCAGCTCCGATTCGCGCAATGAATAGCCCGAGCAAGCTGCGGTAAACGGTGAATATCCCAAAGAGACCGTAAAATATCGCCGAACCCGCTAAGCCAATCAGCAAAATAGGCCGCCTTCCATAGCGGTCGGACATGCGTCCCCAAAACGGCAAAAACAAGAACTGCATCAACGAAAAGCTGGACATCAACAAACCGATGACCAAACCAGCTTGCCACTGTGAAAAGCCACTTATTCCGGCAAATTGTTGCGCGTAAATCGGCAAAAGCGGCAGAACAATTCCAAACCCCAGCAGGTCGATGAAGACCGTCAAAAAGATGACAAGCAGCGAACCTTTGCGAGCCGTGGTTGACATCGATGCAGCAGACTCCTAATCGCGAAAATGACCGTTTGTCCCACACTAACTGGTGGTGGCGTCCGTTCAAAGAGGGAAGGCTCCGATTGTCCGCAACGAATTAGAATGAATGGGACTAAAACGCCGGTAACGTTGGTCTTGTGACGGGAGGGAGAAAATTAGTAGAGTGCTACCCCGCATTGCCGCAACACAGCGGCAAAGCTACTCAAACGATAAGGAAATCGAAGTATGAGCCGAATCGGAAGCTTCTTAGTGGGAATGGTTGTGGGGGCTGCGACCTTGTATGGCTCGATGAGCTTTCACATAGTGCGAGCCGAAGACGGTCACCACTTCGTGCCCAAAGTGGCGCTCCATTTTTCTGAGAGCTACGTCGACATTCGGCAATTTACTGTCGCTGATTGGCGCGAGCACGTAAACTTGGCCCAGGCGATTGTCAAAGCCGAAAAGACAGACCTATTAAAAGACGCCGCGCAGATTTCATTTCAGAACACGTTTGATGAGTTGTTCGAAAAACGTAGACGGTAGACCTCCGGAAGTCTGGGAGGGACACGCGAAGCGCCGGCCCACGAATAGGACTGGATCGGACGGATCCGTCCGATCCTAAGAAGGGATCGGTCCGTGGATGGGGAAGATGAAGATTGGTGCGGGCACGCGCGCTGTGCGACCTTGCCCCGCGCTGCGCCTTATGACAACGTCGAATTCTCGGAGCAAACCGTCGCTTGACACAAGTATTTTGGCCCTTTACGATGCGTGAGACCCTGGATATCGCCGCCCACAGAATGTGCTTGGTTACGCACGTTAGGCGGCAAAATCGGCCCTTTTCAAGGTAATCGCAGTAATGGCAGTACCAAAACGACGGCAGTCGAATTCTCGTACCGGTATGCGACGTGCTCACGACGCGCTAAAACCCCGGCAGTTGACTCGCTGTCCCAAATGTAGTGTTCCACTTCCAACACATGTTGTATGCCCGAATTGTGGTTATTACATGGGGCGAATCGTCGTCGAAAACAAAGAGGCGACCAGTTGAGCAAGACGGCGTTTTTGTTTCCGGGCCAGGGGGCTCAATCCGTTGGCATGGGCCGTCAGTTAGTAGAAACTTCTCCGGTGGCGCGGCAATTATTTGATCGTGCCCGAGAAATCTTGGGTTATGACCTAGCCGACCTGTGTCTGCGGGGTCCCGCCGAAAAGCTGGACTCGACTGTTTATAGTCAACCGGCACTGTTCGTCACTAGTTTGGCCGCATTGGAGAATCTACGTATTCAGTCTCCAAAACTGATTGTTGATTGTGGTGCCGCCGCAGGTTTGAGTTTGGGCGAGTACAGCGCATTGGTGTTCGCTGATGTCATGGATTTTGAAGCTGCGCTAAATGTAGTGAAGAAGCGCGGTGAAGCTATGCAAGAAGCAGCGGATGCGATACCTAGCGGGATGGTCAGCATCCTCGGTTTAGAGCGTGCTCAAGTCGAACAGATTTGCGCGGAAGTCCGAACCGACGGCGAATTGTTTGAAATCGCCAATTACCTGTGCCCCGGAAATATCGTTTGCTCGGGCCACAAAGCGGCGTGCCAGCGGGCAGTCGATGTGGCTACTCGCGTTGGAGCGATGAAGGTAATTCCCCTCTCTGTCGCCGGTGCCTTTCATACACAGCTGATGGCTACTGCCGTGGCTCGATTGCGAGATGCTCTAGCCCACGTAACGCTACGAAACCCGAGAATCCGAGTAATCTCGAATGTTGACGCGTCTTCACATGACAATCCAGAAGAGATTCGGCGCCTGCTCATCGAGCAAGTTGTCTCACCGGTACGCTGGGATGAGTCCATTAAAGTGCTCATGGAGGATGGTTATTCTTCATTCGTCGAAGTTGGTCCCGGGCGAGTGTTACGCGGACTCCTAAAACGCATTGATCGCGGCTTGTCGTGTGAAGGAGTGGCGTGCTAGAGATTCTTCCCGAATTGCCCGATGAATGATTATTCGGCTTAGGCAGGTTGCAAGAAATTCACTAGGGATTTTTCCATCTGTGGCCTGCCTTAAACGGAGTTTTCGGATCGTTTAGCGATTCCAGCGATATTTGAGGGAGAAAATGAGTCAGTCAACTCGAAGTCTTTCGGTCGATCTGGCGGGGCAAGTCGCGATTGTCACCGGGGCTTCTCAGGGTCTCGGAAAAGTGATGGCCATCGAATTGGCCCGCAACGGAGCTCGCGTGGCGTGCGTGGCTCGTAATCAAGAAAAGCTGGCCCAAACGGTCGCGGAAATCGTGGCGATAGGCGGTCAAGCCGAAGCCTTTGCATGCGACGTTAAGGATCGGGAGAGTGTCGATAAAGTCGTCGATGCGGTCGCAGACAATTGGGGAAGACTCGATATTCTAGTCAATAACGCCGGAGTAACGCGGGACACATTGCTGCCCCGCATGAGCGACAACGAATGGGACGATGTGATCACCACGAATTTGAGGGGGCCCTTTTTGTTCTCCCGAGCGGCATCACGTCATATGATGCGTGCTCGATACGGCCGCATTATCAATATCTCAAGCGTTTCGGGGCTTATGGGAAATCCCGGACAAACTAATTACTCGGCTTCAAAAGCGGGATTAATCGGCTTGACCAGGAGTCTCAGCCGCGAGCTAGCGGGACGAAAAGTCACCATCAATGCCGTGGCCCCTGGGTTCATCGAAAGTGAGATGACGAAGACATTGGGTGATGCCATTATGGACGAGGCTAAGAAGCGCATTCCGGCAAAACGATTGGGTACCGCTGAAGAAGTTGCCGCAGCCGTCGTTTTTTTGGCAAGTCCAGCGGCGTCTTACATAACGGGGCACGTTTTGACGGTTGATGGTGGCATGACAGGATAGTCCGTCATCTAGGCCACCGGAACTACATGCCTGCCTCCTTGACCTGCCTTGCAAAAATCCTCTATCTTCAAGGTTTCCACACTGGTAAGCGAACAAGTCGATCGGTATCATTCGGGCCATCGAGCTTGTTAGGCGCAGCTCATCTCCTGACTGGATTGGTGGAGGACGTCAAATTGGCAACAGTTTCGGAACGTGTGATTGACATCGTCGCTGAGCAACTGGGCGGCGACAAAGAAAAAATTACTACGGAAACGTCGTTTGTAAATGACCTTGGGGCAGATTCACTGGATACTGTCGAATTGGTAATGGAGCTGGAGGAAGAGTTTGATATTGATATTCCTGAAGACGCCGCCGAGAAAATCCAGACGGTCGGTCAGGCAATTGACTATATCGAAAAGTCTCAGGCGGCGTCCTGATTGGCTGTGAGCGTGAGCATGAACCGGCGCGCCGTCGTTACGGGTTTGGGTGTCGTCACTTCATTAAGTTGCAAGGTCGACGATCTTTTTAGCCGGCTGCTCGCCGGCGAGAGTGGTATCCATCCGCTCAAACTGTTTGACACGACCGAATTCAAAATCAAATTTGGTGGTGATATCTACGACTGGGATCCCCAGGACTATTTGCCGCCGAAAGAAATGAAGCGTGTCGATCGATTTACGCAGTTCGCCATCGTCGCTGGCACCGACGCTCTTCGAGATTCGGGCCTCGACATTGCGAAGGAAGATGCCTTTCGATGCGGCGTCATACTGGGATCGGGAATTGGCGGATTGGGTGAAATTGAAGAACAGATGTTTCGCCTGTTTAGTAAAGGGCCGGATCGAGTTTCGCCATTCACCGTTCCCAAGATGATGCTCAACGCCGCAGGCGGGAATTTGTCGATCATTTACGGCATGCGCGGACTTAACTACTCGGTCGCGACCGCATGTGCCAGTGCCACGAACGCTGTAGGAGATGCTCTCCGAGCTATACAAAATGACGAATGCGATGTCGTCGTAACGGGCGGAACCGAAGCCGCAATGACACGCATGGGGCTGAGCGCCTTTACGAACATTAAAGCGCTTTCAAACCGAAACGACCATCCCGCCGCCGCCAGCCGTCCATTCGATCTCGACCGAAATGGATTTGTGTTGAGCGAGGGGGCCGGCATTCTTATTTTCGAAGAATTGGAACACGCGCGTCGTCGGGGCGCCAGAATCTACGCCGAAGTTCTCGGATTCGGTTCGAGTTGCGATGCCGGGCATATCACCCAACCAGATGAAAAAGCCGTCGGGGCAACCCGGGCCATGCAGCAAGCGATCAAAGACGCAAAAATTAATCCCCACGATATCGACTATATCAACGCGCACGGTACCGGTACCCAACTTGGCGACAAAGCCGAGACCTTGGCATTGAAGAATGTTTTTGGCCACCATGCTAGGCGGGTAAACATTTCCAGCACCAAGAGTCAGCTAGGACACTCGCTGGGAGCGAGCGGAGGTGTGGAGTTGGTCATCTCGGTGAAGGCTCTGATTGATGGTGTCATTCCGCCCACAATTAATCTTGAAACTCCAGACCCAGAATGTGACTTAGATTACACGCCGCTCCAACCCCGCGAACGACCTGTGCGCATCGCAATGAGCAACAGTTTCGGTTTCGGCGGTCACAACGCGTCCGTCATTATCGGGCCGGTGAATGGGACTTAGGCTAATACGTTAACAAGCTGCCGACCCTCGCCAACAACCCAACATCCTGTCGGCCTGCCTGTAAACCTTTCATGAGCCGAGAATGGTGATAGAACCGGCATAGTCGTCCCAATTGCACTCGTGGGACTTTGTCGTTCAAGGAAACGGTTGTATTCCAGGGCACTCCTCCGGTTATCCACAGCTAAGAAATACTTGGTTTTAGTCCTATCTTTGCTTGACTCGCAAATACCAGCACGTAGAGTGGAGGGAAGGCTGGAAGGCGGATTGCCGAAACCTGCATAGCGAACTGGCGTTTTGCGAGGGACATCGGCGGGCCCAGTTCGCTTTGGCGAACAGGAAGACCGCATCAAGCGGCTTCCGAATAACGATCA
>JANNPR010000641.1:0-9842 GCA_031400345.1 Planctomycetota bacterium
GACCAAGTATTCTTTCAAGGATGGAATCTGACGGTAGTGCCAAAACTTGCCGCCACGGTCAAAGTCGGCAGTCGATGGTGACAAGATTTCGACGATCAAAACGGGATTCGAAATCACTTCCTCTGAATCGCCTTTCACTGGCGGGCAAACGACCGATACATCCGGATACGCCTGGTAACCCGTCGCTTCAATGTGGACTCGCATATCGCTGCCGTGAGCTTGACAGTCGCCGCCTTTGACCATCTGCCGAACCTCACCCAGCACATTGGACCCAATCAAACTATGGCGTCGCGTCCCGCCTGCCTGCGAAAACACCTCGCCGGCATAAAACTCATGGCGTTCGGTTTGTTCACGTTCCCAAATGGCGTACTCTTCGGCAGTCATTTTGAAATCGAGTTTCTCAGCAGAACTCATGACTCGCTCCCAATGCACAAAATGGAACCGTGGATATTACCACACTAGAGTACGGCGATGAGGATTTTAGATAATGGAAATTTCATCCTTTGTGGAGTGCCGATTCGATATCCTTAAGTGTCGATTTGGTCAGATTCTTGTTGATCTCGCACAGCATCCGTTGCGTCACTTCTTTGTGCAGCAACGGGCGCATCTGCCCCAGCGTCTGCGGATCGGCAATCAGGATCAGATGCTCGTAATCGCCGCGATGCGCGAGTTGATACAGGTGTTTGGCTAGCTGCTTGGCGAAGGTAGCCTCGTCGGTTTCTTGGTCGGTCGACTCGGATGGGCGGTGTCCGGAGGGACCCTCATTAAGCAGATCCGCCGGTTCAATCTTGCTCTCTTGAATCAGCGACAGCGCATCCTGCTCCCCGACATTACGGAGCACGCGCGCGCCTCCGCCGTCCGTAACGACAATTAATGTATTCTTGGGAATGTTTTGCATGGCATGTTCTCTAAGCTTCGTTTGGTTTTAAATTTGTTTACTCAGCGCGACGATTCAGCACTGTGATGCACAACGTGGCAAATAGCAATTGGCATACCAGTCGCTCTTGAGTAACAAACGAAGATAGCAGGCGACGACCAATCCGGCCCAACCCCGGATTGTTTCCGCGCCTTCAACCGACTAGGATGCAGGGCCATGTTGAAATGTTGCCAAACGAATTTGTGTTTCGCTCGAGGACTGCGTTATGAATCGTGATCGTCACCAGGGTTTTACGCTTATCGAGTTGCTGGTGGTGATCGCCATTATTGGCATCCTTGTGGCCCTTATCCTGCCGGCGGTGCAGGCCGCCCGCGAGGCTGCCCGGCGTGCGCAATGCTCGAACAATCTCAAACAGATCGGTTTGGCGCTGCACAATTACGAGGGCACGCACAAGACCCTGCCTCCCGGCAGTATCTACTTGTCTATGTCGGGAGTGAGACGCGGATCAATCTTAGTCCATCTTTTGCCCTTCATCGAGCAATCCTCGCTTTACGAGGCATTCGATTTCAAACAGACCAATATCGAAAATACGCTCCTTGCCAGCGGAAGAAAAGCCTCCGGCACGGTCATTCCGACGTACATTTGTCCCAGCGACAATCACAGCAAGTTCATTAACGGCGACGCGCTGCACAATTATTCCGCCTCGCGTGGGCCAACGGCAGTGTATGACAATCCGGCATGTTCCTGCTCGCATCCCTGGCAGGGAATGTCGCTGGCGCCGGCGGATGACCCGAATCGTTTCGCGGGCCCGTTCACGCGCGTGGGCTCGGTGAGCGGTTTGCGAGATGTACTCGACGGATTATCGAACACGATCTTTTTTGGTGAGGTTCGTCCCAACTGTTCGGAGCACGCCCGCAACGGCTGGCTGGCGAGCAACAACGGCAGCGGTTACTGCACCACGCTCATTCCGATCAACTTCGACAGTTGCAAAGACAACGCTCCCGACCCCTGCAACCGCTCGTTCAACTGGAACACCGAGGTGGGCTTCAAATCGCTGCATCCTGGTGGATCGCAGTTCCTGTTAGGCGATGCGAGCGTACGGTTCTTAGCAAAAGACATCGATCACCAGATATACCAGTATTTGGGTGCGAAAAACGACGGAAACGTTGTTCCAGGCACGTTTTAGTTTTTTGCTGACCGCTGGCTTGCTGACCGCTGGCGTGAGGTCAGGTCAAATCGAGAAATTATTTTTCGGCCGCCGCTCAGCCGTTTTTTCCCCGAACAACTCCCACTTGTCGGGCTGGGTTGCCGGCGAAAATCGTCAGCGGTGGAATCTTTCCCCGAACCACCGACGCCGCCCCAATCACGGCGCCATCGCCGATTTCCACGTCGCCCAATAAGATCGCACGGGCGCCGATCCACACATTGTCACCGAGCCGGATCGTGGGGCGACGGTTGTGCGAGCGACCTGGACGTTCGGCATAGGGCCCGGCGAAGGATCCGTCGGCCAGAACCACCTCGTGGGCGATAAACGAGTAATCGCCGATTTCGACTCGGCCGTTAGTCGCAATCACGGCGCCGACAATGGTGCAGAAATTCCCGATGGCAACTTCGCCCTTGAGTCCCAGATCGAAAAACGTACCGTTGTAAATTCCCGTATCATTTCCCACACGCAGGCCGAGGGGCGCCGTGCTGTAATAGTGAACAAAGGCGAAAGTGCTGTACAGCCACGTGCGCGGACCCAGCTCCACGTTGGCCGGCAACGGACGGCCAAACCAGTCGTGATCCAGGATGCGCTGCATCAGGCTCGCTCGCTCCCTTTGTCGATCTCACGGGCAGGATTGCCGGCCACGGTGGCGTAAGCTGAAACGTCCGATGTGACGACCGCTCCGGCTTCCACGCGAGCGCCGCGCCCGATCGTGACCCCCTTGAGTACAATCGCGCCAATGCCGATCCAGACGTCGTCTTCGATCACGACCGGTCGGGCGACATAGGGCGGGCGGTGGGAACGATCGCCGCCGGGACGGTTGGCAATCGCGTCTTGCTTCCGTAACTCCGGGTCGATCGGATGAAAGTCGGAGTCGGCGATCGTCACCTGATAAGAGATGACAACTCGCTTGCCGACGGTAATTCGCTGGGCGCACATGAACACCGGTCCGACGAGCACCGAATCTTCGCCGATCTCGACCACTCCCGTCGGTTCCACGTTAAAGGTTGTCCAGGTGTAGACTCGCACCCGATCGCCTAGCACGAGGCCGGGCTGCTGCTGGCTGCGGAATCGCCCAAACGTATCCTTGCGCTCGAACCAGCAGCCGCTGCCCACTACGACGTTCGACGGCAATCCGCCATAGTCCCACGCGCCGGTTATCTCTCGAAACGACTCGTCGTTCATGGCAATCCCAATGTCTTCAGCATTTGGTCCAGCACAACGTTTGAATCGAAATAGGCAAGCGCCACCTCGCGCGCTTTGCGGCAATGCCACTCGTAGTCGCTTTCGACAGCCCGAATTGCTTCCGCGGCTTCCGTCAGGTCGTTAAAGGCAAACAAGCCGCTGCCCGTCGGGATGAATTCCGAGAAGCCTGTATCTTGTACGACGGCCGGCTTACCGGCCGCCAAATAACAGACGGTGCGGCAGCTAAACCAGCCAGAGCGAGTCGCAGAGTAGAGGTTCTTGGTGACGCTGAACTCGCCCCGCGACCGCTCAATGTACCCGCGATACTCGTCCTGGGTGGTCGACACAGTATGGGAGTCTACCACCTTCCAGCCAAGCTCTTTCCACTTGTCCACTGGCGCGCCGCTGCCCCCGACCGCCAGTTCGAACGCGGCATTTACCTGCGTCGGCAACTGCTGTACCTTGGGGAACTCCAGCTCCTTGGTGCCGTATTGCCTGCCCTGATAATTGACGGGCGTACGGAAGTTATTCCACGTCATTACGGTCGTCCATTTTTCCGCTGGCGGCCGCGATTGCCAACAGTCCATCACAACCGGCGGTCGCGTCGGATGCCAGTGGATTCCCATGTCCGGCAGGATGCAATCCGGCTTTCCCAGCCGTTCCGCGTACGTAAAAAAATGGTCGTGCGCGCGATACCCGTGCGTCCCTTGCCAGCCTGGCTTGGCGTCCCACTTGGGAAAATTGACGAAATGGTTCCAGCCGGGATCCGAATCGATCAGGACTTTACAAGGACAGGCCATGTAATCGTCCCGGAGTAGTGTCCCGCCTGAAACGTTGAGAAACAAATCGGCATCGCTAACCAATGATCGAAAGTCCTCCGCATCGACGCCATATGTCTGGCCATCCATGGCGCGGAAGTGCCACCGCTCACCGAGTGTCGGCGACAGACTTGCCAAAGATTTCTCCAAAAACCGCACGCCGTAGCGACAATCCGCCCCGTACTGGCCTTTCTGTGGATCGTAGGTTTCCCAGCCAGTATCTTCTAAGTAGTAGACCTCCCAACCCAGACGTTCCAACCCCAGCGCATATTGACCGTAATCCCAGGCGACTCCCCCGACGGGGTACGTGGCAATCATTCCCGTGACAATGGCTCGCATTATTCCTTCTCACGACGAGAAAACGTGTTCTGACTTCCGCCGGTCGTTTCGGCGATTTCACGACAGGTTACGAGGATTTGCCGGGCGATTTTTCGATTTGCGGCGCGCAGGTGGTCGAGCGACGCCTGCATGCGAGGTAGCTCGTCCAAGGCTTCAAGCCGTCTGGGGATGTCATCGACTTCCTCAATACCCGACACCCAGTCGCCCATGCCAACCTCGTTCATGAATGACTCAATCTTGTAATCCCCCGAAACGGCTAAGACCTTCTTCCCCATCGCCAGGCCGATGATGCAACCGTGGAGTGCGGAGCTGAGCACTACATCGGAAGAAGCGTAACGCGCCAGCACTTCGGCCAAATCTTCGGTCCTTCCGGCAGTGATGCGATTGTTCGTCCTGCGAAAGGGTCGCTGCGTCGTCTCTGCAAAGCGGCGGGCACAGGCATCCATACATTCATACACGTCGGCGCCCGCGGTGGTGTAGTTATCGACGTGCAAGATGCCGAAACCGGGCTCACTGGGCGGCGCCAGGACGCACAGACTAGGGCAGGCGGTAGGTGGCGGCAAATGGCATTCCAGGAGCCAGCGGCGCGTCAATTCGTCGCGCACCGAGCACAACCGGCTCTGGCCGATGATCTCGGTCAACAAGTCGGCCCCCGGGCGAGACATCTCCCGTTTGAGATCGCAATAGCCGACACCCCAGATGCAAAACGGCGTCCGCCCGGCGATCTCGCGAAAGCCTTGCCAGAAGGGGAGGAAGTAATCCATGAATAGGCCTCCCCCGCCGATCACGATTACGTCCCCGGTCTGAGCCCTGCTCAACGCCGCCAGGGTCTGGGCCACGAACGGCTCGTCGCACAAATGCTCCCGTACCGAATGGGGTGGCAACAGCGATTGGATGCCCAGGGCGGACAACCAATCGCCGATGTTCGACTTGTTGGCGAAAACGTGATGGATCATGGTCGCATCCGGGAAAAAACTTCCGCGTAATTGCCGCCCGGCCAACTATGCATCTCGCCGCGAAAGCGGTTGAGTCCACGAACCGCTTCATCGAAGCGCAGGACGTTGCACTGGCTTCGATGCGCTTGCACGGCGGCGATCTTTGTCTCCAGAAAGTCGGAGATGTCGACAATTTCGTCCATTTCCTGAAGCGGTGTCCAGACCTCGTACATCCGCACGCGGGGAGGCGGTGCGTCACGCATTTCGGTGACCGCCCGCCGCACCAGGGCGGCCGCCGCGCGATGATCGGAATGCATCTCAGCTTCGTGCGTAACGTAGATCAGGTGCGGACGCCATTCTACCAAACACTCAGCCATGCGGCGTGCGAGGTCGTCGGTGACTTGCAACCTTCCGTCGGGCTCGCGCCAAAACGCTAGTTCGGCGAGGCCCAAGATTTGCGCCGCCGCCTGTGCCTCGATTTCGCGCACGCGCGCCGTCTCATGCGGCGACAGGCCGTGTCCTCCCCCCTCCCCCGAAGTGAGAAAGATCGCTCGCACCTCGTCGCCCGCGAGCACATGCCCGCGCAGGGCGCCGCCGCAGCCGATCGACTCGTCGTCGGGATGCGGACTGATCACCAGAACTCGCTGTGGCGAGGCTTGTGCTGAAAGGTTCATACAATGCCCTCCAACGGATAAAGCCCCCAGGTCCGGACATGTCTGATGTGCGTGGCGAACCGCAGTTTGAACGATTCGTCTCCCAATCCGAAATCAAACGCCCGAGCCTCTTCCTCGATGGCCGCCAGCAAAAGCTGGCGCAACAACACTTCGCCCGGCGATTGACGGGCCAGCTCGATATCAAAGGTCGGCTTGTACCATAAGTACTCGTCGTGGTAGTAGAAGCCAAAATGGTACGCAATCGGGCGCTCGTTCCACTCAACTCGCGTGAACCGCAGCCATGAAACGTCCCCGGCCGCTTCGGTCAGACGAATGTAAAACGTCCGCCAAGCGGGATCCTGAAATAGACTCGGGGTAGACGTTGCGGCCCAACGGTCGATGTGCTGTTGGAAGAAGCCGTCCAAATGCGGTCGAATGGCTGCGGCTTCCCGAATATGCGCCGTCTGCAATGCTCCGCTCTTGGCCAGCGAGCGCTGGTGCCGCAGCAGGCTCTTCTTGCTCGCGGCCGCAACAGCGCCCGCGGGATCGTGCATATCAAGCACTGGCGTGGGCGACGCTCCCTCGTCGAACAAGTTTAGCCCGAGCGCGTCGGCGGCCTGCTCGAGACGCTCTCCCGTTTGCGAGCGGTTGGGCACGTGATAGAAACGGAAGCCCACAAAGCCGTGAGCCTCGCTGCGCGCCGCATCGAGGAGGGACTCCAGCACGCCTGCTTCCGATGTATCGCCGATAAAGTCCAAATAGTCCGACCCACCGGAACCGACGAAGAACACCATTCCCCCATCGCAAAACAGAGGCGCCAACGCAACCGGTTCGCCCTGTCGCTCTGCCACGACCAATAGCAATTGGCCGCGACCGAATACTTCCCACCAGACGCGCTGCCAGGTCCAGGTAAGAAACACCGTATCGGTGTCGCCGCGGCGCAGCAGACGGGTCCAGGGGACGACGCCAAGGGACGGTTCGTCAAAGTCACGAACGATTCTCACCGTCGCCGCGCAGGTGGGCATCTCAACTCTCCCGTAGAGTATGACGAGCGACGATTTCGGCGTAGAACGATTCCAGCCGGTCCAGGCAGTCTTTGGCATTCGCGCACCGCTCGACGTAGTCGCGTGCGCGCCGACCCATTTCCGCCCGCAACGCTTCGTTCGACAACAAGCGTCGAAGGACGTCCGTGAGCGCGTCTTCGTCGTGAGGCGGCACGAGAAATCCGTTCTCGCCTGGAGTGATCACCTCGGACGCCCCCGAGCCTTGGCAGGCAATTGCTGGCAAACCGCACGCCATCGCCTCCAGATAAACGAATCCGGGGCCCCCTTCATACGCCGAGGGCGCCGCGAACACGTGGGCGCGAGATAGATACTCCGGCAACCGGCTGCGATCGACAAAACCGGTGCTTTCCAGAAGATTGGAATGGCCGGAGGTTTGAACCGTGCGCCGCACGCGCTCCCACACCTGACTCTCGCCGTCGCCAATCAATTGAAGCCGCAGGTTGGGAATTTCGCCAGCCAAGCGACATGCCGCTTCGGTGAGTTCCTCGACTCCTTTGTTTTGAACGACCTTGCCCACGAAAACAATCGTCGGACACGACGCCTTTTCGACATCCAGCGGCCGGAATTGATCGGTCTTTACGCCCGTATGGAGGGTCGGGATGCGCAATGCATCGACGCCGTAATGTCGCGCACACCACTCGGCGGAACAACGGCTGGAGGAAAAGATGGCGTCGGCCAGCCGCAAACAGGTGCCTTCCATGTGAACGCCCACACGGTAGAACTCGGAATCGCGCGACGGCCAGTCGATGGTATGCGCCAGCATTACCAGCGGGCCATGCAATTGGACGACGGCGGGCGTGTAATTCCACAGAGTGCGGTTGAGCAGGTAGACGTAACCCTCGCTGCCCCACTCAGCAAAGTCGACCAGATCGAGCGGCTGACTGGCGTGGAGCTCCGCCAAGGCGGCGGCTACCGACACGCTGTGCGCGATCCACTGCGCCGGCTCCGTGTGCGCCGCCAAATGCGTCTGGCTTCCGGGGAGACGCACTAAGTTGATCGATCCTTCGCGCTCGTCACGTCGCTGGCCATCGGGACTAAGCGTGACGACGTAGACATCATGTCCGCGGGCGGCGAGGCCATGCGCTTTGCACTGCGTTTGCGTGCCGAGCCCGCCGTGCGCCGCGGGGGGGTATTCCTGAGAAACTAAGGCAATTCGCATGAGTTTTCAATTCGTGGGAAGCGATACCAAAGTGGGAACGGTGCGTTCCCCCATACCCAATTCGTCTGGAATGTCACCTTGGTTAAAAGTTCGCAGTGAGCATCTCCTTGAACGACTTGAACGTTCGATACTCTCATCCTGCGCCCTCCGTTACCAACTCCTCATACGAGCCCGCCTGGACGAGCTTACCCTGCTCCAGCGTGAGGATGTGGTCGGCGCAGCGGATCGTGGAGAGGCGATGGGCGATGACGAACGTGGTGCGGCCGTGCATGAGTTGTCCGAGGGCCTTGACCAACAACGCCTCGGTGCCGGCGTCGAGGGCGGCGGTGGGTTCGTCGAGGATCAAGATCGGCGCGTTATGAAGCAACGCTCGGGCGATCGACAGCCGCTGCCTTTCGCCCCCTGACAGCGTGACGCCCCGCTCGCCGATCACGGTGTCGTAACCATTGGGTAAGCGTTTGATGAACTCATCGGCGCAGGCCCATACGGCGGCGGCGACGATTTCCTCGCGGCCGGCTTCCGGACGGCCGTAGGCGATATTTTCGGCGATCGAAAGCGGCAACAGGAACGGCTCTTGCAGCACGATCGATACGTGCCGTCTCAAGCTGTTTAGCTCGATCTGGCGGATGTCGGATTCGTTGAATCGAACCGTACCGCTCCATGGATCAAAGAAACGGAGAATAAGGGAGCAGAGCGTGCTTTTCCCCGCCCCCGTAGCACCCACAAGAGCCACGATTTCGCCCGGTCGGGCGGTCAGCGACACATCATGCAGCACGGCGCGGCCCGACTCGTACCCGAATGTGACACCGTCGAATCGCACGCAAATCCCCGACTCGCGAAGCCCCTCAGGCAGCGGTTTGGCCCCGGGCAGATCCTTCGCACCGTGGTCGTCGGACTCGATAATTTCCAGGATCCGCCGGGCCCCGGCGCCGGCCGAGGCGAAACCTTCGGAAAGGTAGGCCAGCGTCTCGATAGGAGCGTACAGGGCGGCAAAGTAGGCAATCAACACTAACAGGCTTCCGACGGAGAGACTCCCGTCGAGCACGGACCACCCCCCCACTGCGATCACGATTGCAGTGGCCGCGGCGGTTACCGCCCCAGTGCCGACGCGGAACTGGTGCTGCGATAACTCACTGCGAAAGCTGGCCTCAACGGTGCGTCGCGCCACGTCTCGGAACCGCTGGTCTTCGTGCGATTCGCGACCGAAGGCCTGCACCACAGGAATTGCCGTGAACGTTTGCTCGATCAGCGACGCGATCTCGCCTTGCAATTCCCACTCCTTGTATTTTCGGTCCGACATCGGACCGGCGAAATACCGAATGATGAAACCCAGTGGAATCGTGAGAACCAGCGCGAAAATTGCCAGGGGCCGGCTCAGCTGCCACATCACGATGAACATCGACACCAAGCTGACGAGCGACGTCAGTAGTGGCAGATACACGTTCATAATCAGCTCGCGCACGCAGCCTGTATCCGCAGTCACGCGTCTTACCAAATCGCCGGTAAGTTGCCTTTGATGAAACAGCACCGAGCGCCGCTGCAAGTGTTCGAAAACGTCGGTAGCCAAGTGGTAGACCATGCGGCTGCCGGTGCCAGCTTGAACGT